>JBAYPC010000001.1:0-35205 GCA_041677905.1 Alkalispirochaeta sp.
GGGGACGATGGTTCTTGATGAGGTTGTTTTCAAGCAGCAGCGCCTCGTACTCGTTGGCCGTGAGGACATAGTCGATGGTAACCACTCGGGACATGAGCACCCGGGTCTTGACCGGCAGGTCTTCGGCAAAATACGAGCGCAGACGGGCACGCATGTTCTTGGCCTTGCCGACATAGATGACGTCACCCGAGGTGTCTTTCATGATGTATACCCCGGCACCGGTGGGATATTCGCGAATATCGATTTTCAGTTGGTCTTTGAGTTCCATGCGAGATGTGCCGATACCAGAAAATACGAAACTATGAACAAACGCGCCACAAACGCGAGACAGTCAGTTCGACTCGTTGTGATTATGAGCCTCATAGGGGGAATGATATCACAAAATGTCTCGGCCCAGACAGTGCGTATCAGTCAGGACCCGCCCGGTCTGGAACGGATCGTTCTCGGCGGGAGAAACGGGTGGGAGCAGGTTCGCCAATTCGACAACGTCGGTCTTGAATCCGGCTGGAGGGGGGGAAAGGACCTCGTCATTACCGGCTATTCCGATCCTGTAGAAACGGCGGACTTGAGGGCGGAGTTTGACCGTTCGCTGGGAGATTTTGACGGCCCCTACCGTCTGGATCAGTCCGGGACTGTGAGGCACAGTACGCAGATCACCCGTTTTGGAGACGGTGCCGCCGCGTTTGACGGCAGTTCGTTTCTCTCTTTCAAGCCGTCGACGTCGAGTCTGTTTGCGCCGAACACCCAGCCGGGTTCATTTGTGGTTGATATCTGGGTGTATCCGATCCGCATTACCGAGGGGGCGGAGATATTCCATTGGAACGGCGCTCTGGTATTCGGAGGACATCCGGTGCTGCAGGAAATGCGCCTTGTTTTAGATGGTGGACGTTTCCACTGGGTGATGAACAACACTGTTGTCCGGGTCGACAATGACGGCAGACAACAACTGAAGAACGTCACTCTGTCGGCCCGCCGGGGTCCCGTTCCGGGGCGATGGACCCACCATCGGCTGCGGTATGATGGAGAACGGAGCCAGCTTGCCTATCTGGTCAACGGAACCCCCGAAGCGATCACCTACCTGACCGATTCGGGACGGGAAGACGGCGAGCGATTCGCAGTCCTTTTGGGGGTCGATACCGGCGAAGGAGTCATGATCGGAAAGCACTTCCAGGGGGTTGTCGACAGTCTTCACATTGAACGGGGGGCCGATGTGCCGGTGCGGGTCCGGCGATACACCGGCCGTCCCGGTGAATTTGTTACAGCACCGATTCCCCTGGGTTCTCGTGGTGGTGACATCTACGCTATCCGGAGTCGGACCGAGACGCCGGGCAACACTGAAGTGCGGCTGTTCTACCGGGTGGGGAATCGATTTGGCGATGGTCTCTGGCGGCCTGTAACCAACGATGGAGTTTTCGAATCGTCCGGAGGTGAGTACCTTCAGCTGCGAGGCGTCCTGTTGAATGACGCATCACATAACCACTCGCCACGCCTGCAGGAACTGGAAATTCTCTACCGGCCATTCAAACAGCCGCCGGTGCCCGGTGGAATACGGGGACGAAGTGTTCCCGGCGGCGTGGAAATCAGCTGGGATGGGGTGTTCAGTAAAGACGTGTCTGGATACAGGGTCCTTTTTGGAGAACAGCGCGGGCGGTATCTCGGGACCCCTGAGGTTAACTCTCCGATCTCCGTTGGCAGTGGTACGACCGTTGTAATCGACAATCTTGTTCCGGACCGGTCTTACGTCTTTGCAGTTGAAAGCGTAAACCAGTACGGGCAAAGCAGTGCTCTTTCTCGAGAAATTGAAGTAAGAGCCGGGGGGATGGACTGATGAAACATCAGGAACGACTTGACCGGGCCGTGAACGCCTTTCGGGTCAATGACTATGAGGTGGCCGCGAACCTGACACGTGATCTGCTCCGCGATTTTCCCGATCTTACGGCGGCGCACGTCCTGCTTGGAACGATATACGGAAAGCAAAAACGGTATGCCCCTGCCATTGAGTCGTACGAATATGCGGTCGCTCTCGATCCCCGGAACTACGAGGCGCTGAATAACCTGGCCGTCATCTACCGCCAGACCGGCGATACCGAACACGCCCTGGAAACGATCAGGAAAGCACTGAAGTACGACGGTCAAAACGGTGAGATCTACTATAACCTTGGAAATATCCACAAGGATCTGGGTAACTACCCCGAGGCGATCGAAGCGTATGAAAAGGCTATCAAGACAGACCCGACGCTGACTGTGGCGTACAACAACCTTGGTACTCTTTTTGACACCCAGGGCAGACACGATGAAGCTCTTGAGGTATTCCGGAAAGGGTTGGAACAGGATGGTAACCACCCGACCCTCCACTACAATTTGGGAAATAGTTACCAGGCCATGGGGCGTCTTGAGGAGGCGCGGAAGAGTTACGAAATTGTGCGCCGGACCCGACCTGGTTGGGGAGAGGCGCTCAACAACCTCGGTGTTGTTCTGGACAAGATGGACGCTCTGGACGAGGCGCAGGAGATCTACTCTGAACTCCTTGAGCTTCAGCCCGAAAACCACACCGCCCGAAACAACCTGGGGACCGTCCTTGCCCGACAGGGACGTGTGGACGACGCGATTCGCCACTTTCAGGCGGCGCTGAACCAGTCACCTCAATATGCACGGGCGGCCGGTAACCTGGGGCAGCTGGCGGAGCACGCCCAGGATGTCGTTGAGGCGCGCAGAATTCTGCAGAATCTGATACAACAGGACCCCGACAACACCCGACTGCGCAAGAGCCTCGCCCGGGTATACACCAAGTCAAATATGCATGATCAGGCGGCGGCCGCCTGGGAACGGGTCGTTTCAGACGATCCTCACAACCTGGACGCACAAAGAGATCTGGGACTGGCTCAGTACCGCAGCGGTAAACGGGATCTCGGTGAGGCAACTCTGGCGCGATACGCCCAGCAGAACCCCGGAGATTCATCGTATCTGGCCGATCTCGCGGACATCCTTGGGAAGGAAGGGTTGTACGAAGAGGCTCTGGAATACGCCGACAAGGCAATTCAGACAAACCCCGACGACGTAGCCGGGTTGCTTCGAAGAGCGGAAGCTCTGGCCGGGCTCGGCCGAAGTGATGACGCAAAAACGGCTCTGGACGAGGCCGACAACCTTACTCCCAATGACTACCGTGTGTTGGCGTCACGGGCAGAGGTTCACCACACGCTGGGTGACCGGGATGAGGCTCTTGCAGCCGCCGACGAACTCGTATCGCTGCAGGGAAACCGGGGAAGTACGGAAGACCTGGATAACCTCAACAAGAGTTTAGAACTCTACGAGGAGATGGTTCGCGACTTTGAAGCTGAAAACGCGGAACAGTGGCGTCGGAATCTGGACAGATTGGGCCATCTCGCGCGGCGCGGTTCTGATGAGCCGGCCGTATCAGCCATGGACCGGGACGAAACCGGTGACTTGGACGAAGAGTCTATCCCGATTCTGAACTTCGGAGACGACACCCTCAGTGCCGAAGAAGATGAAGAAGAAGATCAGGATGGCGACGAGATTGACGAGTATCTGGAGTACCTGCCTGACGATCAGCTGGAGCCGGAGATGTTGCGATACGGCGGCGATGGTTCGGGTAGTGGTGGGGGTGCCGGGGGAGGTATGCCTGATGGACAGCCAGGTATCGGTGACCCCGGAACAACCGACGCACCCGACGCACCCGACGCAATCGACGATGACGTATTCGGCGAAGGACCGATCAACTCCGGCGATCTGCAGGATATTCCGGTAGATGACGATGAGATGCCCTTTGATTTTGGTGATACCCTCGGCGATGCCGACGCCGACGCCGATGCCATGAAAGGGATGCCCTGGAAAAGCCCTCAGGCCCCGCCGATGCCGCTGCCCGAGAAACCGGAACCTACTCCGGAACCGGAGCCAATCCCAGAACCGGAGCAAATCTCAGACCCAGAGCAAATCTCAGACCCAGCGCCTACGCCGGAACCTGCATTTCCACATGAAGGTGACTCGGAGGAAACCGAAGACGAAACCGAGGATGAAGATCAATCGGTAGAACCTGAGGTTGAGCCGGAACCGGAACCCGCGTTCAAACCTGAGCCAAAACCAAAACAAGAGCCGAAACTTGAGCCAAGACCTGAACCAAAACCCGTGGCAAAACCGGTGGGTGAACCCGAGCCGGAGCCTGAACCACCTCTTGATGACGAGTCAGACACAGGTCCTCCGGAAAGTCCTCAAGAAGAGGATTACCCGGAAGAAGAACCCACCGAAGACGTTTTACCCGACGAAGTTCCGGAAGAACCGTCGGAGCCCTCTGCTCCCGCCGCAACACATCCACCTGCGGAGCCGGAAAAAGAGCCTGAAAAAGAGCCTGAAATTGCCCGGACCGATCCGCCGCCGTTAGAAACGGTGCCCCCGGACGGTGGGGTGCCTCAACCGGCCGGACCTCAGGAAACACCCGGTGAACCGGCTCCTCCTGTGGCCGGACCACCTCCCCCTGGAGCCGAAAGCGCCCAGGACCCGACGCAAGACCCGGCTCAGGACCCGACGCAAGGTACTGCCCCGGGACCTGCAGCACAACCCCGGGAAGGTACGGAAGACGTCCCCAAACCGGACCCGTCATTGCGACGCAAACTCAAGGAGATGATCGAGAAACTCCGGGACAAGTTGGCGCCGCCGCCTGAACCGGAGGTACCGCCGTCTGAAGACACCCCCTTCGGTAAGCACGCCCGTCTCTTCAAGTACCTTATGGGCCTGGCCGGAAGCCTGCCGCCCGACCGGGACAGGGAGTATCAAAACAGTGAGGAACGGCTGAAACTGGCAGGGCTGCACGCTCGACTCAGCGGACGTGAAACGCTCCGTGACAAACTCGATAGACTCAGAAAAAAGCAAGGAACACCGGCGGAAGAGAAGACCTCTGTCGACACATCGCTGGACCGGAAGAAAATCGCTGCGACTTTTGACTACATCGGTGACGTGAGCACTTATTTACCGGATAAAGATATCGGTGAACAGCTGCGGACCCGTGCCACCGCAGTGTCTATCGAACTACTGAAACCGAACCAGGAAGACACCTGACCGTCTGCGCATTTGCACAAGGTTGTGGATACTTCAAAAGGTTGGCATAATGCGCGCCATGGTTTCCGAAGCAACTCTCAAGAGTCTTCACCCCCTGGAAGTGAAGACTCTCCTCCATTTTGACGGTGATACCGAATTTGACGCTGCCGGAATTGAAGCCGACCTGGGCCTGAAACTGGGCCAGTGTAATCAGGCTATCAGCTGGCTCCAGGCGAAGGCGTATATCGCCGAAACACGACGGGAAGAGCACATCTTTTACGAACGTACCGATCTCGGGACGGAGTTCGCGGAAAAAGGGACGCCCACAGAGCGAATCATTTCCACAATCGCCAAAGAAGGCCCTTTGACCATGCCTGAGCTTGCCGCGGCGGCGGGGCTTGAAAAGAAGGATGTAGGATCTTCTTTTGGACAGCTCTCAAAACAGGGTGTACTCGCCATGGACGATGAAAAGCGTGTCGGTTTTCCTTCGTCTTCAACCCCGGACGTACCGTCGGTAGATCAACTGCTGCGGCAACTTCTAAAGAAGGCGGGAACGGAAGAACTGGTCCACGGGGACCTTTCACCGGAGCAGCAGCGGGCCATTGCCCCAAACGCCAAAAAGCGCGGTGCCTCATCGGCCATGTTTCGCATAATCGAGCGGGAGATAGTGTTCTATCGATTGACGAAAGAGGGGCTCTCAATCAGGGCCGCTCTGGCCGATGCCGGGATGACCGGAGAAGAAATTGGGCGGTTGACTCCCGAAATGCTGCGTGACGGCACGTGGCGGGGAAAAACGTTCCGAGAATACGGCGTTAACGCACCGACAAGTCGCCTTGTTCCGGGTCGCCGAAACCCCTACTGTGAATACCTCGATTCCGTCAAAGACAAACTCGTCTCCCTCGGTTTTCAGGAGTTTGACGGCCCTCTGGTAGAAACGGAGTTCTGGAACTCCGATGCCCTTTTTATGCCCCAGTTTCACTCGGCCAGGGATATCCACGACGTATACTACGTCAAGGAACCGAGCCACGCCCGAGAGATAGAAGAGCCCTACCTCTCCCACATCGCACAAACACACGAAGACGGGTGGAACACCGGCAGCCGCGGGTGGGGGTACTCCTTCGACCGCGACTTTACCCGGCGGCTCATTCTGCGCAGCCAGGGTACGGTCATGTCCGCAAAAACACTCCGCACCGCGAAAATACCGGGAAAGTACTTCGGAATACTCCGCTGTTTTCGCTACGACCAGGTCGATGCGACCCACCTGTCCGACTTTTACCAGACCGAAGGCATCGTCCTTGGAGACGAGGTAAACCTGAAGAACCTTCTTGGCCTCCTGGAGATGTTTGCCGTCGAGCTCGCCGGAGCAACCGAGGTCAAATACGTCCCGGGGTACTTCCCCTTTACGGAGCCGTCCGTAGAAGTTCACATCAAACACCCCGAATTGGGTTGGTTTGAGCTGGGCGGATCGGGGATTTTCCGGCCGGAAGTGACCAAACCCATGGGAGTGGACGTTCCCGTTCTGGCATGGGGCCTCGGTATCGACCGGATGGCTCTGATGCATCTCGGACTGAACGACCTGCGTGAGCTCTTCAGTCCCGACCTCGAAAAAGTGCGCCTCCGTCGCCGGACCGTCTAAGGAGTAGTTATATGCCGAAAATTGAAGTCTACCGGGACGTACTGGTTTCATCTATCGGTGCCGGTTCCCTGAGCGACCACCAGTTGGAAGAGATTTTTCCCGCAGCCAAGGCGGAGCTGGACGAGCCGGCCGACGCCAACGGTATTATGAAGGTCGAGTTGAACGACACCAACCGCCCCGATCTTTGGTCTACCGCCGGCCTTGGACGGCAGCTGAGGATTTACAAGGGTGCGGGCGCACCGAAGTACACCTTCTTCTCCGACGCTTCGGTCCGGAGGGAGCACGGAAACCGCCGCGTTGTTGTGGACAAATCAGTCCAGAAGGTGCGCCCCTGGGTGGTGGGTTTCGTCATGACCGGTAAACCCATCAGCGAGGCGATGCTGAAAGACCTCATTCAGACCCAGGAAAAACTCACCTGGAACTACGGCCGCAAGCGCCGGTCCATAGCAATGGGCGTCTACCGGTCCGATCTGATCGCCTATCCCGTTCATTACCGCGCCGTTGATCCGGATACCACTCGGTTTACCCCGTTGCAGTCCGACCGGGAGCTCTCCATGCGGGAAATTTTGACGGAACACCCAAAAGGTCAGGAATTCGGTCACATCGTTGCAGACGAAAAGCTCTTTCCCCTGCTGACCGATGACGACGGTGAAGTTCTCAGTTTCCCGCCGGTCATCAACAGCGCAACTCTCGGGGCCGTTCAGGAAGGGGACGCCTCTCTGTTTATCGAACTGACAGGCAGCGACCTGGACTCACTCCTCCACGCCGCTTCAATTGTCGCCTGTGATATCGACGATATGGGGTATACCGTTGAACCGGTCCAGGTCGAATACCCCTATGACACGCCGTATGGCCGGAATATCACCGTTCCCTACTACTTCCAGAAACCCCAGTCCGCCGCCTTAAGCGAGATCAACGCCCTTCTCGGAGAAACACTGTCTCTGGACGAAGTTGTCACCGCACTGAAGCACATGGGGATCACCGCCACCGAAATAGCCGGCTCAACCGGCACCAGGGGGTCCGCAGAGGTCCTGATCCGCGTTCCCGAGTACCGGAACGATTTTCTTCACGCCGTGGATATCGTGGAAGACGTGATGATCGGACGGGGAATGGACAGTTTTGCACCGGAAATGCCTCGGGACTTTACCGTCGGACGGCTTACACCGTTGGAAGAGTTTACCCGCCGCATCAAGAGCACCATGGTCGGCCTTGGTTTCCAGGAGATGATCTTCAACTACCTCGGCTCAGGGAAAGACTATATCGAACTCATGTACGATGAACTGGACCGGGAAGCGGCGTTTGCCCGGGCCGTGCGTATCGCCAATCCCATGAGCGAAAACTACGAGTATGTCCGCCCGTCGGTTCTACCCTCTTTACTGGCGTCGGAATCGGTCAGCGGAAATGCAGTCTATCCACATCACATCTTCGAGTCCGGTAAAGTCGCAGTTCGGGACGACGACGAGGTTACCGGAACGGCTACCAGAACTACCCTCGGGTTTCTCAGTGCCGACCGGGAAGCCGGTTTCAATATGATAAATTCTCACGTATCGGCTATACTTTTTTACATGGGACGGGACTACGAACTCCGGGACGTTCGGGATTCCCGTTTTATTCCCGGCAGGGCTGCACAGATTGTGGCGCCGGGAACCGGTAAAAAAGGAAAGGCCCCCTCGGTTCTCGGGGTTTTCGGTGAACTGCATCCCCGAGTTCTTGAAAACTGGGGTGTGCAAGTTCCATGTACGGCCGGAGAACTGATTCTGGAGAGGTTGCTGGAACAAGGTGGTAGAGGTTCAACCGACTGATAAACCGCAGGTTCTCATTCCCTATCCCGGGCCTGAGCCTCGCCCGGAGTATCTTGATATTTTTGTCTACCTGCGTCCGGAAACCAACGGTGTTGTCGTAGAGAGCAAGATTCTCAAACTGGTCCGGGACTGTCGTGCCAATGACGTGGATATCAAACTGGTATATTTGGCCAACGTGCCCGGCGAGTACATAGTCAACCGTAAAATCATAGAACACCATTACTCCCTGCGCCTGTACTTTGCGACTCATGGGGGAGCGGTCTTCGCGCCAAAAATGGTAGATCAGTTCGAGGACTTCTACGGAGAGCCGTTCCGGTCTGATGTCGTTATCGGTGCCTTTGATGCGCTGTCGCGGTTCAGCTGGAATCCGGACGAACTCTTTGCCCTCTGGGTCGATGAGCGTGACGTTATCCGTATCGCCGGGCAGGTGATCAAACGGTACCGCGACGTCTGGATCGTCAACTACGATATCCCCGCTCTTCTACACAAGAACAGCGCCGGAACGGATATCGCAGTCATGGCCTTCAGAACGTCCATGGGATACCCCGCTTTTTTTGAACTTGCCGCCAGGATGCAGGAAGAACTCGTAACAAGCCGCCTCCTCCGACAGGGGATGCCGATAGCCCGGGCGGTGCACATCTCGCGCAGCCCCTTTGAGCAGCTCCTGGACAGTCGGGACTACCTCCTGTCTCCTGACGGAGAATCGCTGGGGATCGGCGCAAGTTCCTTCGGTGCCTTCCTGCTCGAACGTGGGTTGTCCCCTGGCCACGTCCAGGCTCTGGTTGAACATCCGATCTGTCTCTTTGACTTCACCGAGCAGGGATTATCTGTTCATAACCTGACCGATCTCTGTGAAGGGTTCAACTACAACGATGGCTGGCACATTCTGAACCGGATAACGGCGCAGTTGGCTATTCCCCCTCATTCCTATCTCACATAGCTGTACAAATCTGTACAACAAACTGCAAAAATAACTCCATACATCAGACGTTTTCTCTCTGTGCCGTCCGTGGTACCATCTGTAAATGGATCTGATCCAATTGCTGCAACAGGTACACCCTTTTCGATTTCTACGCCGTCGGCAGCGGCTGGATCTGGTCGAAATTCTCGTGGAAGGGCGCTACCAGCCCGGTGATATCGTATATCGACGCCACGATGCGGACCAGTCGGTGTTCATCGTGGCATCGGGTACGGTGGAAGTTTTTGATCCCCGCCGTACGCCGGATGACCTGGTTACGGTGATACGGACCAACCACTTCTTTGGTGAATGGGAGGCAGTTTTTCAGGAGCCCCGGATATACAGTGTCCGTGCCCGGACGGCGTGTACCTGCTATTCCATACCGGGTGAAGTCTTCCGGAAGCTGCTGCAGGATTCACCTACATTTGCGCAGGGATTCGGTTCCATCCTTCAGGACAACCAGGGGATATTTGCGGGGTTTGAACGGTTCAGGACGCAGCTTATCCATGAGGCAGGAGAAGGTCGCGTTGATATCGGGCGGCTTCTGCCGCTGTATCGGGAGCTGCTGCCGGCCCTCCATCCCGGCGTTTCTGAACCGAGAAAACTCGATGTCTCGGCACTGCAGTACGCAGTACGGCGGCTGCCGGACAATGTCACCGGAACGTTCGCCTTTCTTCTGGTGGACGAGCTCACCGAGCCGTTTGAGGGGGCCGACACCGACTTCCCGGCAGTCGTGTCCGCGGCGCGACGGCGGGATGTCTGGGAGGTCCTCCCCGGGAAAGACCTGGTACTCTTGCGGGCCGGTGATTCCGATCTGATCGATTTTGTTACGGCCCTCTGTCTGTACGCAGTGGAAGCGCGTAAGATCCGAGAACGAATTACCCGGGACGGTGCGTTGCACAGCCTGGACAGATACGTTCGATCCACTGCAGACGAGGTCAGTTCCACGGACGTTGTGGATTCAGCGGACACGATTGAAGACGCCCGCCGCTTTCTCAATACCCTGGCGTTCAGTTCCCGGGAAGTGAATGGACTGACTGCGATATGGGGGGCTGACGCACCGCGGCGGGTCTCCGAGATCACCCGGCACCGCGAGATGTTTTCCATAAATGTCCGACGGCGGGAACGGAATTACAACGTCCGGCGTAGCGAGCTCTGGACGGCCGAGATAGCCCGGATGACCCAAAAACTGACCGGTTTTGATCCCGGGGATATGCCGAACGAACGGGGTTTTCACATCATCAGCAGCAATACCCACTCAGTCACAAACTGTCTCAACCCATGGGTCGCTGAAAACGCCGCCGCCGTAATGAATTGGGCCCGTTCTGTTGGGCACGCGATGGTCAGGGACCCCTGGAACCGTGAACCCGATCTGGTCTATGCGCTGCTGCCGGACTACTTTACCGCGCATCCGGATGATCGGGGTAAGTTCCGGTCTGCTGCCGATGAAACGGGGCAGTACCGTCTGGACTACACGGCGAGTACGGGGATTCAGGTTCAGCTTATCGATCTTTCCCGAGTCAGAGGCGCTATAGATCCGTATATCCGGCCTTTCAGTGAGTCACCGGCAGGTACAACGGATTGTATCGTCAATATCGATTACGCATTTGGTGAACAGGCTGCCCACATGATCCGTAATCTGCTGATGTTGTTTGGTGAGAACATTCGAAGTGTGAATTTTCTTGGGAAGGCCGGAGCCCTCGTTGGTAGCCGTGGTGATATACTGGTACCAACGGCGTTTATTGAGCAGCACAGTGATCTGTTTCAACCCCTGCCTCTTCGTGATACGGTGGACGGCAGGGGTTTGCAGTGCGTCGATCGCTTGAGAGACAGATTCCCGGAAGGATCCGTCTATGAGGGGCCGTTGTTGACGGTAGACGGTACCCTGCTTCAGAACCGGCAGATGCTCAGTTTTTATCAACAGTTTTGGGACGTGATCGGTATTGAAATGGAAGGCACTCACTACTACCGCGGAATAGTTGAATCGGGACAACTTGGCGTAATCAAAAGGGATGTTAATTTTCGGTTCCTCTATTATGTCTCGGACTTGCCGCTGCAGTCCCATTCCAATCTGGCCTTACCGCTGAAACGGTCCGAAGGTGTACCGCCCCTGTACGCTATCACTCGCCATATACTCGATGAAATATCCCGGGGAGGTAGCGCATGAGTCGGCGTCTTATTTTCACCAACAGGAAGGGCGGTTGCGGGAAAACGACCACCAGTGTCAACGTCGCCGCGGCATTGGCGCACATGGGTTTTCGGGTTCTGGTAATAGATACGGATCCCCAGGCTCACGCAACCATGTCCCTTGGAGTTTCTCTCGGTTCCATTTCATCGGACTTGAGCCACGTTCTGGAGGGGCGCATTGCCGCCGCTAAAGTTCTGCAGACAACCTATATTCCCCGTTTGCGGATTCTGCCGTCTTCTCGCCGGTTGGCCGATTTTGAACGGCGTTATGCAAACAGCAAGGAGGCCCGTTTCTGGATGCGGGACCATCTGGGTCTGGTCATGAAAGACGCCGACTACGTTGTCTTCGACACGCCGCCGACGACCCAGTTGTTGACGGTTGGCGCCCTTATTGCAGGATCAGAGGCGTATGTCCCGATGCAGGCCCATTTTCTTGCTATGGAGGGCATGATCGAAATAATCGAGCTGGTGGACCAGGTTCGTCGTCACTACAACAGTTCTCTTGCCGTCCGGGGAATAATTCCCACGTTTATGGAACGCGGTTCGGCATATTCCGACAAACTCATAAAAGAACTGGAAACCCGTCTGGGACCGGAGATGATCATGAAGCCGGTACATCTGAACCGGGCTCTTGCGGAGGCGCCCGGTAAAGGTCGCACCATTTTCCAGCATGAACTGCGTAGTATGGGCGCGGTAGACTACTACCGAGTTGCCCTGCAGATCAGAAATCTTGGAAATCCGCAAAAAACCGACCGTCATAGTCGGTAGGGTTCAGTCCGTTAGAAACGCGTACAGGTCGTCGTAGGTGCGGCAGACGGGGACATCGGGATTCTCGGCGACGATAGATTCCGGCGGCGTAAAAAAGGCGCCGCGGTGAGCTTCCCTGATCATGGCAAGGTCGTTGTAGGAGTCTCCTGCGGCGTATACGTCAAATCCCATACTGCTGAACCCCCGAACGGCGTGGTATTTGCCGTTTTCCTGTCGCAGACGGTAGCTTAGGACTCTCCCGGTTGACGCATCCACGTCCAGAGAGTTGCAAAAGAGGGTGGGGTACCCGAGCTGCCGCATGAGAGGGGCGGCAAACTCCTCAAACGTATCCGACAAGAGGACAAACTGCATAGTTTCCCGCAGTCTGGTGACGAAATCATGTGCTCCCGGGAGGGGGCTCATGCCGGAGATCACATCCTGTATGTCCGGTAGTCCAATCTTGTTCCTGTCCAGTATTGCAAGCCGGTGCCGCATGAGCTGGTGGTAGTCCGGGATATCCCTGGTGGTCAGTTGAAGTTCATCAACCCCTGTCCGGGCGGCAACGTTTTCCCAGATTTCCGGTACCAGAACGCCTTCGAGGTCTAAACATGCCAGTCGCATAGGTGTTAATACCACAGAAGTGCCGGATGTACAACGTCACATGATCTTAGAGAGCGGTAAATTCGTATCGTAACTATTTAAATGAATTTTATTATTAGTTTAATGGTTGTCAGATATGGGTGAGAGATTTGTAAATATCTATATTGTAATAAGTTATACATACTGATTCCGATCTATTTCGATAAGCTGTCTCGGTTGTATTAAAAAAAATTACTTTGCAGACTATCAAATTACTTGACAATGCGCCGAGATTTTTTTATCGTTAGTTCAAATACGTATTGATCGTATACTGTAAAAACAACAAAAAGGAGTTTGTATGAGGAAATTTACACATACTGTACTGACCATCGCCCTGCTGGCGATGACGACGTTTGTCTTTGCGGGCGGCCAACAGGAAGCCGGCGCGGACAAGGCGAAAGAAGCGAAACTCGTCTATGTCAACTGGGAAGAGGGTGTTGCCTATACCCACCTGGTCAAGGCGATTCTTGAAGACGAAATGGGCTATGATGTAACCATTACCGCCGCCGACGTCGGTCCCGCCTACGCATCTGTCGCAGCCGGTGACTACGACGCGTTTATGGAAGCGTGGCTGCCGGGTCTACACGCCACCTATATGGCAGAACTTGGGGACGACCTTGTTGACCTTGCCGTTATCTATGAAGGTGCGGAGAGCGGTCTGGTCGTACCACAGTACATGGCCGATGACGGCGTAACCGCAGTGTCCGACCTCAGAGATCCTGAAGTCTTTGACAAGCTGGACGGTAAGATCACCGGTATTGACGCCGGCGCCGGTGTCATGATTACCACCGGAGAAAAAGCTATGCCCGCCTACGGTCTTGATGAGATGGGGTATGAGCTTGTAACTTCTTCCGGTCCCGCCATGATGGCCGCCCTTGATACGGCGGTGGTGAACAACGAGTATATTGTTGTCACCGGGTGGCAGCCCCATTCCATGTTTGGTTACTACGACCTTGTTCTTCTTGACCAGGACGAAGAACAGATATGGGGTACCGACGACATTCACATCATCGGACGGGTCGGTCTGAAAGATGAAAAGCCGGAACTGGCCCAGTTCTTCGATAACATGGAACTCTCCACCTCCGAGGTCGGATCGCTTATAGTGGCCATCTCAGAGTCCAACTTGAGCACTCTGGAAGCAGCTCGGGAGTGGAAAGACGCCAACCGTGACGTATGGGGAGACTGGGTTCCTGCAAACTGAGAAACACGGACCGGTTAATTGGGGGGCGACAAGCCCCCTTTTTTCTTGGCGCCCTCTGTTTCCAGGATGTACCAGGAAGTACTATACTTGACGGGTATGACGCGTCGGGTACCCACAGATCGAACATCCACACACAAAAATCTATATGAAATACACATAAGAGGGAAAAAAGAAAAATATGACAATAATTGAAGTAAGGGATCTCTACAAGATATTTGGTCCCAATCCCAAGCGAGCCATTCCGTTGATCAAAGAGGGCGTCGCCAAGGGTGAAATCCTAAAAAAAACGGGATGTACTATTGCGATAAACGGCGCAACCTTCTCCATAAAAAAAAGTGAGACCTTTGTCGTGATGGGACTTTCCGGAAGCGGAAAATCAACCTTCATCAGATGTCTTAACCGGCTGATCGAACCAACCGCCGGAGAGATCCTTATCGACGGAACGGATGTCATGAAAATGGACCAAAGTGAGTTGCGGGAAACCCGTCGCCATAAGATGTCGATGGTTTTTCAGAACTTCGGACTCCTTCCGCAACGTAACGTCGTCAGCAACGTTGAGTTTGGCCTTGAAGTCAGCGGGGTAGAGAAGGAAGAACGTCGTAAAAAGGCGCTGAAGGCGATCAAACTCGTTGGTCTTGAGGGCTTTGAGAACAGCCTCACCTCTGAGTTGAGCGGCGGTATGCAGCAGCGCGTCGGTCTGGCTCGGGCGCTGGCCAATGAGTCGGAAATCCTGTTAATGGATGAAGCGTTCAGTGCGCTGGACCCGCTTATCCGGACACAGATGCAGGATGAACTTCTGGAGCTACAGGCCCGGATGCACAAGACCATCGTCTTTATCACCCATGACCTTGACGAAGCGCTGAAACTGGGTGACCGCATCGCTATTCTCGGCCCTGACGGTAGAGTTCGGCAGATCGGCTCGCCTGAAGAGATTTTGGCAAATCCCGCCGACGAGTACGTTGAGAAGTTTGTACAGAACGTGGACCGGACCCGGGTAATTACCGCTTCTACCATCGGGTACCACGCCGCCAGTATCACCTACCCCCGGGAAGACCTGAAAGCTGCCATGCGCGCCATGAAACAGCAGGATATTTCGTCGATCTTCGTTACCGATCAGCAGCGGCGCCTTAAGGGAATCGTCAGAATCGACGACCTGGTGGAGCTGAAGAAAAAGGGCATGCAGGATATCGGGTCCGTTATTATCGATAACGTCTACACGACGACTCCCAATACACAGGTGTCCGACTTGCTGACTACGGCAATGCAGACGCGCTATCCCATAGCGATTATCGATGAAGATGGGACGTTCCTTGGGGCCGTCAGTCGAGCCGCCATCATCGCCGAAGTCGGAAAGGGAACGGATGATGCAAATACACCGTCTCCGCTCAATGAAGTGCAGAACGGCAACGGGACGGATAAGGAATAACGTATATGGAGAATTTTCGACAGTTAATTGATATAGGCGGCTGGTTTGAGACGGGCGTACGCTGGCTGCAGGTCAACATGCGCTGGCTCTTCGATGGTATTCGCGCCGCAGTTGAAGCGGTTCTTTCGGGGACGGTCTATGTACTGGAATTACCGCCGGTCATAGTGACAGTTGTTCTGTTTACCGCGCTGGCCTGGTATGTTGCAACCCGAGGCGTGGCAATTTTTACCTTTCTGGGCTTTGGACTGATCTGGTACATGGGGCTGTGGTCGGCAACGATGAGCACCTTTGCTCTGGTCATAACGTCGGTCCTGATCGCCTTGATGATCGGCATACCTCTGGGTATCTGGTCTTCAAAAAACGACAAGGTCTGGGACGTAGTGCGGCCGATTCTCGACTTTATGCAGACGTTGCCCGCCTTTGTGTACCTGATTCCGGCGGTACTCTTTTTCCGGCTGGGACCGGTTCCGGGCGTTGTTGCCACTCTGATATTCTCTCTTCCCCCGGCCGTCCGCCTGACCAACCTGGGTATTCGCCAGGTTCCCACAGAGATAAAAGAGGCGGCCCTGTCTTTTGGGGCAACATCCGGGCAGATGCTTTTCAAGGCCGAACTACCGGTAGCAATGCCGACTATCATGGCCGGTATAAACCAGACGATCATGCTCGCCCTTTCGATGGTCGTTATCGCCGGTATGATCGGTGCCGGAGGTCTTGGGAACGAGGTTGTTCGGGGTGTAACTCAGCTGCGGATCGACATCGGTTTTGAAAGCGGTATTGCCATCGTTATTCTGGCAATTTTCCTTGACCGGCTGACCCAGGCATTGGGTGTAAACAACCAGAAACAGGAGTAAGGCGCAAAACGTAGACAGATTATCCGGTTTCCGCTACCCTTCCACGCCGTTAAAGGAGGAATCTGTATGAGGACTTTTCGTCGTGGATTTACAGTCGGCGTGTTACTGTTGGGCGCAGTTATAACAGCGTGGGCAGCGGGTACACCGGAAGGCGGTTCGACCTCCGCCAAGACAGGCAACGTCATCGGGATTTCCAAGTTTGTCGCACATCCTGCCCTGGATGACATTGAACGGGGCATCATGGATGAACTCGCCGAACTTGGGCATACCGATCTTGAGTTCGATCTGCAGAACGCCAACGCCGATATTTCAACAGCATCGAGCATCGCTACGAAGTTTCGGAATGACGGCGTGCGGTTGGCTATCGGCATTGCGACCCCGACGGCCCAGGCCCTGGTTGGAGCGATCGAGGACATACCCGTTGTGTTTGCCGCCGTCACCGATCCGGTTGCAGCCGGTCTCATTTCCTCGACCGAGTCAGGTGAGGGCAACGTTACCGGGTCCTCGGATATGACTCCCATTGAGGCACAGTTTGACCTGATGACGACACTGCTGGACGTTCAGACGGTGGGACACGTGTACGCAGGTGGTGAGTCCAATGCGGTATCCCTGAAAGACATGGCAAAAGGGGCTTCGGAAAAACGGGGGCTCGCCTTTGTGGAAGCCACCGTGGTGAACTCCAGTGAAGTACGTTCGGCAACGCAGTCCATTATCGACCGGGTGGACGTCATCTACGTCAGTAACGACAACACCGTGGTGAGTGCTCTTTCGGCTCTGATCGACGTCGCTACTGCTGCAGGGGTACCGATTATCAGTGCCGACACCACCTCCGCCATGGACGGCGGCGTGCTTGCGGCTCTGGGGTTCAACTACTACAAATTCGGCCGCGCCACCGGGCGCCTGGTCTCCACCATTTTGAACGGTGCCGACCCGGCGGACGTACCCACCCTCTTTCTGACTGATCCAAGTGACCTTGACCTTCTGATCAACCTGGATGTGGCGGGGGATCTCGGTGTAACCGTGCCGGACAGCGTGCTGAACGACGCGTCAATCGTCATCGAAAATGGAGCGGTTCGCTGACCTGGGCCATGGTAATCTGACAAATGGTAATCTGACAAATGGTTATCTGACGAATGGTTGAAGCGATCCTCGTCGAGGGCCTGCTCTACGGCATCATGGCCCTCGGCGTTTTCATAACATTTCGTATTCTCGATTTTCCGGACCTCTCCGTCGACGGAACGTTTCCCCTTGGTGCGGTCATCATGGCGGTATCCATCGTCAACGGAGTTCCCCTGGCCCTGGCCCTCCTTCTTGCCTTTGCAGGAGGGACCGCCGCCGGTGCGGTCACCGCGACCATTCACAACAAACTGGGAGTACCCAACTTACTGGCCGGTATTCTGACCATGACGATGCTCTGGTCGGTGAATATCCGTATTTTGGGAAACCGGGCCAATCTGTCCCTCCTCCGGAATGAGACTATACTCAGTGCGGTTACCGAACGGCTGGAGATGGTGATGCCCCGTCAATGGGCGGTCTTTCTCTTTTTCGTTGCCGTCGGGCTGGGTGTCAAGTTCCTGTTGGATCTCTTTTTCCACACCGATATGGGGCTCACCCTGGGGGCTATGGGGGACAACCAGCAGATGGTAGTGAGCCAGGGGGTGAATCCCGAATGGATGAAAGTCATCGGAGTCGGCCTTTCCAACGGCCTTGTCGCCGTATCCGGCGCATTTGCCGCCCAGTTTCAGGGTTTTGCCGACGTGAACATGGGTCAGGGAATCGTCGTTTCCGGTCTGGCGTCGGTTATGATCGGTGAATTTTTGCTTCGGTCAAACAAAATCGGCGTGCTCACCTTTCGGGTTTTGCTTGGTTCTATCGTCTATCGGGGCATCATGTACCTCGGCCGTTATTACGGCTACCACATCAATCTCACTCCAAATGATCTGCGCCTTTTGACGGGCCTTCTCATTGTAGGGTCTTTGATCGTCAGCCGCTATCGCAGCGACCGGGGCGAATCGGCCCGTCTGCGAAAGAGCATACGTGCCGCACGACAGGAACGGCGCGCAAAGGACACCGGATGATTCAGTTGGACAGTGTATCAAAGACCTTTCATCCAGGAACGGTCAACGAGGTCCAGGCTCTTCAACCGGTGAATCTGCGGGTCAGCCAAGGTGATTTTATTACGGTGATAGGCAGCAATGGTGCGGGGAAAAGCACGCTTTTTAACCTGATAGCCGGGACATACCCTCCCAGTACGGGGTCCATCGAAATTAACGATATCGATGTCACCAAACAGCCCGAATACCGTCGAGCCCGTCACATCGGTCGGATATTTCAAGACCCCATGCTGGGGACTGCAGGCAACATGAAGTTGGAAGACAACATGATGGTAGCCTACCGCAAGGGGTTTAAAGGCTTGAGGATAAGTCTGAATCGGGCAATGCGTGAGCAGTTCCGGAGCGGTCTGGTTGACCTGGGAATGGGGCTGGAAAACCGAATGAAGGACAACGTCCGGCTTCTGTCCGGGGGACAGCGACAGGCTTTGACCTTGCTCATGATGGTAATCTCTAAACCCACGCTTGTTCTTTTGGATGAACACACGGCTGCACTGGATCCGCAAAATGCATCGATTGTACTGGAACTGACCCAACGGTATGTGGATGAATACGGGCTGACCGCCATGATGATCACCCATAACATGCAGCACGCCATTGACTACGGAAACCGGTTACTCATGATGGACAAGGGTGAGGTAATTCTCGATATGTCCGGTCCTGAGAAATCAAGGTTGACCGTTGGTGGTCTGGTTGACCGTTTTCACCGTATACGACGTCGCGACCTCGAAAGTGACAAAGCCCGGCTTTCCTGATTATTTTTGTGTGCCTTATGCAGAAATTACCGTATATTTATGCAATCGCGGTGGAGTAGTCCTTGCACGAACGGTAAAGACTGTTCCATAATGCCGGATATTTGTAAGGAGGAGTGGTATGCGAAACAAAATCGTTGTGGTTTTTCTTGCGTTTGCGCTGGTCGCGTCATTGGTAGGCGCATCCGGCCAGAGTGAAAGTGGACCGATTAAAATCGGGGTGGCTGGAGCACATAGCGGCGACCTGGCCTCGTATGGTCTGCCCACGGCAAACGCCGCCCAGCTGGTTGCTGAGAAGGTAAATGCCGAAGGCGGCATCCTGGGGCGGCAGATTCAGTTGGTTGTTGAGGACGACCAGTGTGACCCCGGTATTGCCACAAATATAGCGGCCAAGATGGTTGGTGAAAAAGTAGTCGCCGTCATCGGGCATATCTGTTCCGGCGCAACTCGGTCGGCTCTCAGCATTTATACCGGTGAGAACATCGTGGCAATTTCGCCGTCGGCAACTACTCCCGAACTCACCCAGAGTGGGGAGTTTCCCCTCTTCTTCCGGACGATCGCACCCGATGACGCCCAGGGTCAAATACAGGCGAAGTTTGTAGTCGAAACGCTTGGGGTGAAGCGAGTGGCCATTCTTCACGACAATGGTGACTACGGGCAGGGACTTGCCGAATTCGCCCAGGCCGCTATTGAAGCCGGCTACCCCGACGTTAAAGTCGTCCTCATGGAAGGTGTCACCGTTGGTGCCGTAGACTACAGCGCTATCGTGAACCGGGTCGGTTCCTCCGGTGCCGAAGTGGTGATTTTCGGCGGCTACCACCCGGAAGCGTCCAAGCTGGTCGGGCAGATGCGTACTCAGGGAATCAACATTCCCTTCATCTCCGGTGACGGGATCAAAGACGAATCGTTTATCGACGTAGCGGGTAAAGCGTCCGAGGGCGTGTACGCCACCGGTCCCATGGACACTACGGGTAACCCCATTGCAGAGGAAGCCCGGAAGGCCCATCTTGCCAAGTACGGTGAAGAGCCCGGTCCGTTTTTCATGAACGGCTACACCGCCGCTCTGGCGATCGTCAACGCCATCGAAGCCGCCGGTTCGACCGATACTGACGCAATCGTAAAGGCCCTGCGAAGCAAGTACGTGGAGACCCCCATGGGCTCTATCCGCTTCGACGATGCCGGTGACGCTATTGGTGTCGGTTTTGCGATTTATCAGGTTCAGAACGGCGTTTACGTCGAACTCTGATCAACGTAGACAACAGGACGTACAGGCGGACGGATTCTGTCCGCCTGTACGAATCCGGCGGTAACAAAGTATGGACACAGACTATTTTCTGAAGCTGTTTTTCAGCGGTCTTACCAGGGGCAGCATTTATGCGCTGTTGGCACTCGGTTACACCATGGTGTACGGCATCATCAAGCTGATCAACTTTGCCCACGGTGAAATCTACATGATTGGAGCGTTTATCGCCCTCATCATGTCCGGGGTATTCACCATCTGGGGATTACCGGCGCCGGCAATCCTGGTGCTGGCCAGTCTTGTGGCGTTGGTCTACTCATCCGCCTACGGTTACACCGTAGAGAAACTGGCGTATAAACCGCTGCGACGAGCACCGAGGCTTTCGGTTCTTATCGGAGCGATCGGAATGTCACTGTTTCTTCAGAACTACGTACTCCTGGCACAGACGTCCAATTTCCTGCCCTTCCCCCAGATGTTGCCGGAATTCCCCATACCTGCCGCTCTGGCAGGAACGGTAACGTCGGCTCAGATGATTATCTTTATCACAACCACGGTGGTTATGGTCATCTTGACGGTCCTCATAAAGTTCACCCGGATGGGTAAGTCCATGCGGGCAACCAGTCAGGACCGTACTATGGCCACTCTGGTTGGGATCAACGTCAATCGTGTCATCAGCTGGACGTTTCTGATCGGGAGTTTCACAGCCGCTTTGGGAGGTATTCTGATCAGTTCTTTTATCGGCCAGATCAACTTCTACATCGGCTTCGTAGCGGGGATAAAAGCTTTTGTCGCCGCGGTGCTTGGTGGAATTGGAAGCATTCCCGGGGCGGTGCTGGGCAGTCTGGTATTGGGAATGGCAGAATCCTATGCGGCAGGGTATATATCCAGTGTTTACGAAGACGTATTTGCCTTCCTTATTCTGGTGTTGATTCTGATTTTCAAACCGTCAGGGCTTCTGGGCAAGCCTGAAGTACAAAAGGTATAGGGAGCCGTCGGATGAAGCGCAATGAAATTCTCAAGATGGCAGGTATTGCTCTCTGGTTCGTCTTTCTCACCTTTCCAATAATGGTCATTAAGGTGCGGGTCACCGACCAGGTCATCGTCTGGCGTTGGCACAACATGTTCTATATCGGATTCGGGACGTTTTTTGGTGGTCTGTTGTGGCGCTTTGCCCTGTTACGGCGAAAAGCAACCCGTAAAGGGGCGGCCTCAAAGGTCCTTGGCTACGTCGAAAAAACAGGTTTACCCGTCCTGTTCAGGACAGTCCGGACAAAAATAACCGAACGGCGAAACCGCCGGTTTCTTTACGTGGCACTGATGGTTTTTGTCATCGTGTATCCCCTGGTGTTCTCCCTCTACCAGACCAATATCATGACTTCCGCCCTGATTTACGTCGTCCTGGCGCTGGGGTTGAATATCGTTATCGGACTGGGCGGGATGCTGCATCTGGGGTATATCGCATTTTATGCGGTCGGTGCGTATACCTACGGCATTCTCTACAGGTCGTTCGGTATCGGCTTCTGGGTCGCTTTGCCGATCGGTGCGGTACTTGCCACATTGGTGGGTGTGCTTCTTGCCCTCCCGGTCCTCAGACTACGGGGGGACTACCTCGCTATCGTCACCCTTGGATTTGCAGAAATAGTCCGTATTGTTCTGAACAACTCCGGTTCCGTCACCGGCGGACCTCAGGGGATCGGTGGAATACCGCGGCCCGGGTTTTTTGGTATTGAAATGCGGCTGGCTGCCGCCACGACGTACACCTATTACATTATAGTTGCGGCGGTCCTGCTGACCATATTTGTCGTCTGGCGGTTTGAAAACTCCCGGTTGGGCCGGGCACTGGTGGCTATGGGGGAGGACGACATAGCCGCAGAGGCGATGGGTATCGATCTCACCAAGACAAAGGTGATCGCCTTCGCCCTCGGTTCCCTCTGGGCCGGGATCGGTGGCGTTATTTTTGCGTCCCGGACTACATTTATCAATCCAGGCAGTTTTACCATCTGGCAATCGGTCATCGTTCTATCGTGTGTGGTCTTAGGTGGAATGGGGTCGATTCCGGGGGCTATCGTCGGTGCTTTGGGGCTTATTCTGCTGCCGGAGTACCTGCGGGCCTTTTCAGATTACCGGATGCTGATGTTTGGTGCAATTCTGGTCATCATGATGGTGTTCAGGCCCGGCGGCTTGATTCAGAAAAAGAGAAAAGCCTACACCTTCCCGACTGAAGAAGAGGCGTTGTCGTGAGCGAAACTATCCTCTCAACAGCAGAAATGACCATGGATTTTGGTGGATTGCGGGCGGTTAACGGCGTGTCCGTCGAAATGAACAACCACGAGATTATCGCACTCATCGGACCTAACGGCGCCGGGAAGACCACCTTTTTTAACTGCGTGACCGGTGTCTACACCCCTACCCGCGGTGATATCCACATCACCCCGCCCGGCGGGACTACCGTTTCCATCAAAGGACTCAAACCAAACAAGATCACTGAAAAGGGTCTGGCCCGGACGTTTCAGAACATCCGGCTCTTCAGCAATATGACCGTCCTGGAAAATGTCATGATCGGTCGTCATATCAGGTTGAAGGCGGGTATTTTCGGCGCCATTTTTCGGGACAAAGGGACACGGGAAGAAGAACAAAGGGTCATTTATGACAGTTACGAAATCCTGAAACGTCTTGGACTGGCCCGATACGTCAACGATCTGGCGCGGAACCTTCCCTATGGTGCCCAGCGGAGGCTTGAAATCGCCCGTGCCCTGGCAACTGAACCTTTTTTGCTTCTCCTGGATGAACCGGCGGCCGGTATGAACCCCCAGGAGACGAAAGAACTGGAAGGACTGATCAAAAAGATTCGGGACACCGAAAATGTATCGATCTTTCTGATTGAGCACGATATGAGTCTGGTAATGTCACTGTCCGAGCGGATATACGTCATGGATTACGGGAGGCTGATTGCCGAGGGAACACCGGCGGAAGTGAAGAACAATCCTGAGGTTATTAAGGCCTATCTCGGGGAGGAAGCAATTGCTTGAGCTTAAATCCGTCCGGACGTACTACGGAAATATCCAGGCGCTGAAGGGAATCGATCTGGTGGTGCACCGTGGTGAGATCATCACCCTTATCGGTGCCAACGGAGCGGGAAAGTCCACCACCCTGATGTCTGTTTCAGGAATTGTACCGCCGAGAAGCGGCGAAATACTCCTCGATGGGGAGTCTGTTGTCGGGATGAATCCAGACCGTATCGTCTCATTGGGCATCTCCCAGGTACCCGAAGGCCGCCATATCTTTCCCCATCTCACGGTGCGGGAAAACCTCGATCTGGGAGCGCTGCTTCGCAGTGATCGGGCCGGTATCCGGCAAGATATCGAATACGTCTTTGACCTGTTTCCCATTCTTGCGGAACGCCGCAGACAGGCGGGAGGCACCCTTTCGGGGGGCGAACAGCAGATGCTGGCGATTTCTCGCGCTATTATGGCGCGGCCGCAGCTGCTGCTCCTTGACGAACCGAGCCTGGGTTTGGCGCCGCT
This sequence comes from Alkalispirochaeta sp., assembly GCA_041677905.1. GTDB lineage: Bacteria > Spirochaetota > Spirochaetia > DSM-27196 > Alkalispirochaetaceae > Alkalispirochaeta. Next base: position 24,124 of record JBAYPC010000001.1, read on the forward strand.
GATCGTTCAGCAGATTTTTGAGATAATCTCACAGATCAACAGCGAAAACGGAACTACAATTTTTCTGGTAGAACAGAACGCCAATCAGGCGCTAAAAGTAGCCCACCGCGGTTACGTCATGGAAAACGGCCGCATTACACTGGCTGATACGGCGGAGAGACTTCTCAGTAACGAGGATGTGAAAAACGCGTATCTCGGCGTTTGAAAAGCGTGTCCGATGAGCGTATAGTATTTTGTAGAGTCGTTTAAGGAGGGGGAATATGCTGTTGCACAAGATCATGAGCGAGAACCTTTTTACCGTGTATCCTCACACTGTTGTAACCGATGCCCAAGATTTGATGCGGCGGGAACATATCCACCATTTGCCGGTAATAGACGAACACACCAAGAAAATCGTCGGCATTGTCAGCGAAAAAGATCTGATATACGCGTCACCCTCACCGGCGTCTACCCTGGATGTCTATGAAATGACCCGGCTGCTCTCCAAACTTACCGTCAAGAAAGTCATGACCAAAGACGCGTTGACCGCCGGGCGGAATGATCTGGTGGAGGACGCCGCCCGCAGGATGGTGGACAACCACATCAGCTGTCTCCCCGTAGTAGACGAAAAGGGTTATCCCGTCGGCATCGTAACGCAGACCGACATATTCCGGCTGTTTATCGATCTGTTCGGCACCAGGGATAAGGGTATTCGTGCAACTCTCCGCATTCCTGAGACGCAAGGTGAACTGGCCAGACTTGCGACAGATATAACCAATAATCAGGGGAACATCATCTCAATTGGTACGTTACCGGGTGACAGCCCTACCAACGCCGTCTGTATCGTCAAAGTATCGGGGATGTCCAAAGAGCAGTTTGTTACCGCCGTAGAAAAGCATATACTTGAAGTTATTGATTTGAGGGAAGTATAGGACTGAAGTATTTGGAATTCTAACAATTACGCTTGGCATTTTGCCAAAGACTGGGTAACTTGAAGGTAATTATGGCAGACTGGCTATCAAAGGTCTTCGGGCAGAAGATCAGCGGTGTGAGAGTCACGCCGCTTGTACTGAAGATCGTCACGATCTTCACCTTCTTTCTCCTCATTTCAAATTTTACTACAAACTACATCAACCTGATGTTGAACCGGGGTGAACAGATCAAGTTGCTAAACCAGCTGCTTGTAAAGGACCTGAAAGAACTTCACGTCTTTGCCGGTAACCAGCATGAGATTTTCGCGTTCAACCCCGACATGGAAGGAACGATCCGCAGTATTGAAGCCGCTGCCGAACGAAATCACCGGGGAGACCACTCTCTGTCGATGGGTGTCCGGCCGGATGGGTCGCTCTTTTTTCAGGCCGGGCGTATAGAACGGCAGGAGACGTTCCCCGATGCTGACGCTCTCCAGAGTATGGTGGCCGCCCGGGAGAACGGGGTTCTGGAAGGTACCACCAACTTTACGTTTGCCGGCTATAAGTACTTTGGAGTCTACAAGTACAACGATGCATGGGATATGTATCAGATCCGCGCCGAAGAACTCGACGAGTTCTATGCCGATTCCGAGCGGATTTTCCGGCAGATCAGTCTGATTATTATCCTGATCTCGACCATCTTTGTGGTGGTGGGGATACTGATCCTGCGGTTTATCCTTCGGTTTCTCCGCGTCATCACCGACAACATCATGCGCATGCAGGGTGACCAGGCGCTGGATATTATGGACCTGAAAGGTGCGCCCAACGACGATGTGACCTACCTGGGAGTTGCCCTGAATTCACTGACGAACACTATCGACAACCTGATGAACATCTTCAAGAAGTTTGTCGCCAGGGACGTCGCCGCCAAGGCGTACCGGGAACGCGAAATTCGCCTGGAAGGTACAAAGCGTGATCTGACCATCCTCTTTACCGACATCAAGAGCTTTACCTTCATGACCGAGACGCTGGGGACGGACATCATCAAACTGCTGAACCTCCATTATGACCGGGCGATCAGCCACATCCACGAACACAACGGTGACATAGGCTCCATTATCGGCGACGCCCTTCTGGCGGTCTTTGGTACGGTGGTAGACGATTCGCAGAACAAGAGTCTTCAGGCGGTGAACGCCGCATACAAGATCCACGATGTCGCAGCGTCCCTCCGAAAAGAAATGTACAAACGTCGGGAGATCATCCTCAAACAGCGTGGTAGTCTGACTGAGGCGGAGGAAGACGTTTTTCGGGCGGTCCTCCTGGAAGTCGGCGTAGGAATAGACGGTGGAGAGGTATTTTACGGCAACATCGGCAGCTACGAGCGGATGGTGAACACCGTCATTGGAGACAACGTGAACAGCGCCTCCCGCCTTGAAGGTCTGACGCGGTTTTATAAAGTCCCTGTGGTGGTGTCGGAGTACGTCAAGGACGAAGTTGTTCAGGTGACCAATCACTACGAATTCATGGAGCTGGACCAGGTTCAGGTCAAAGGAAAGACCGAGGGTAAGAAGATATTCTGGCCTATCATCCGGGAACACTTTGACGACCGGTTACGCAAAGATGTGGAATCGTACAAACAGGGACTGCATCTGTACTATGTCGGAGACTGGGAGGAGGCTGCAAGCCATTTCGACCAGTGTACTTTCTCTGTCGCAGAGCTGTTTTCCCAACGAATTGCCGGTAAAAAGGCGCCGTTGGGTTGGAACGGCGTATGGACGATGAGTGAAAAATGAGTGATAAACCCAAGAAACCAGTAACGGATCTTGTAGCGCGCAGCAAATTGATCTTCCTGCAGGAAATTGTGGAGGAGTACCGGGAGAGCCATCCTCAGTACGATCTCCACGCCGAATTTGCCAAGACAAAGAAAAACCGGAGCTTGATGATACCAGGTGTCATTCTGGCGCTGATTGTTGTCTTTTCGATAGTTATTGTCGCGGTTACTCGGTATATCGGGGTGGCCAGCACGTCGATACAGGTCAACATCGACGACTTTGCCGATGTAAACCTGAGAGATGTACTCGACGAAGCTCAACGGTTGCAGAACCAGCAGGAGGCCGCTCAGCGACAGCTCAAACAGTTTCGCGCCGAGCTTGCCGATGGGATTGCCCGAGTGGAACGGGAACGGGATCGGAGTATACAGCTGGTGAACAACCAGGGGTTGAGCGTCGCCCGGAGAAATGCCCGCCGGGCCGAACTGACGGCCCAGGCGGAATCGGAAATTGCCAGTCTGCAGGGCGAGTACAACCCCCGGATTGCGGAACTGGAAGAGCGTATCCAGCTGCTTCAGGAGCAGATGGACCAATACGACTCGCGACAGCTCGAACAGGCCCGGGAGCAAGAGGAAATTCTTAACAACCAGCAGAAGGTGTTTGAGCTGGAAAAACAGGAAATCCGCGAAGACTACGAGGCAGAAATTGCCAGGCTGACAAAATCGTATGATTCGGAACTCGCCCAGATGGAGGCGTTCCAACAGGACTTTGAACAGGCCGTTCGGCAACGCCACGCCGAAGAGCTGGCGGCAATGTACAATCGGTACAACCCCGTCTTTGAACCGGAGACGGAAACACTGCTGAACCGGCCGCTTTCGGAAGGGTCCCGGACGTTCGGGCCTCTTGCGGCCTATTCAACGACCCTCGGGGATAACGGTATCGCCTCCAGGCGGGAATACGCGGAACTGCGGCAGCAGTACGCCGAGCTGCAGCAGATTGTCGCCCGGCTGCAGGAGGTTCCCTATGAAAACTCCGTCGGTCAGGCGCTGGTACAACTGGAAGGACGGATATATGACCTGCTCCGGCGGTACGAGCGGCTCTGGACCGGTTTAGACGGTTTGGTAGCAGCCCAGGATGCTGTCATGGAGCGGCAGGAACGAAAATTGGATGGTTACTTCTATTCCGTGGATGAACTGACGAAGTTTAACGGTGAAACCGGGTATATTCTTGATCCTCGTGATCCCGACAGGATCATCGTACACATTGGGAGTGTCCGGTCTGTTCGGGAAGGGGCGCTGGGTTACGTTTTCCGTCGTGATGATGAGTTCATCGGTTCCGTACGCTTTGTCCGACAAGACGGTGAAATGGTTGCCAGGCAGGTAGAGACCGTAGAAGATCAGGAAATACGCGCATTCGACAAGATTCTGATTGAGGCGCAGTAAACCATGCAAACCATGCAGGAGAACGGATAATGTATAAAAAGGCGCTTTTTTTCTTTCTCGCCGTATTGACGGTCATTGCGCCGGTGAGTGCGCAATCGGGGAGTGATCAGGTCCGGAACCAGCTGAAATCTGCGGGCTACGAGGTCACCGGCTCCCGCTCGCAGGGCGGAATGCCCGTTTGGGACTTGCGAACCGACGGTGGGATGCGCTTTTCGGTCGCCATGATTGGGTCTTTCGGTACCGTTCGCAGTCAGGCGGTGAAATCCCTTCTTGAAATTATCTCCGGGCTGAAAGGCCTTGTCCCTGACAGTGTCCGTTTTGTCTTTGAAGAAAACAGGGCAACCGCTATAGTGATACCTCGCAGTTTTGAAATTGGCGGACAAGCGTATGCCGATTACATGCCCTCGGGAATGCAGTTCATCTATGACGACGCACCGGCCTACGATTTCCGCATGCTGGTTGAGAACCTGGCGGTTCGTATTAACGGTGCTTTTCTGACGAACCAGCAGTTCCTTGACAGGATCGTCCGGGCCGTGGAAAACCCTGCAGCGTATATTCAGAGCTCGGATCCACAGTTTCTGGCGCAGCAGATTCAGGAACTGCAGCGGCTTTTTGACCGTATATCGGCTCAACTGGCACAGCAGGCTGAAGCGATGGCCCAGGGTGACGCGGAGTTGTCAGGGGCCGTTTCCCAGGCGGTCCGAGAGGGTGAACAGGCGCTGCACCAGGTTATTCGTCAAGGCGAAGAGACGACCGAAGAGATTCACCAACGTATTACGGAACTGCAGGTGCAGACCGAAGCGGCTTTTGAAGATGTTGCCCTTGAACGTGCCGAGTTTAGGGATCAATTCAGTCGGCTTCGTGAAGGGTTGGTTATTCTGGCGAGTCGTAATATCTTTGGCAGTCTGAAAGAAATCGCTCCTGCAACTGCTGAACGGGTAGTGGAACTGCGTCGCGCGAATCCTGATTTATCGGCGGACGAGGCGCGCGCCCAGGTCAACAGTGAGCTGCCCGATGAGGCCACGCCGCTCCACAAGAAACACGTGCAGGCGATATACGCCCTCTTTTTTAACGACTATCGGTGAGACCGCGCTTTCCACCGTTCGGTCTTGCAGGAAATCGATCCTCTCTATATAGTGGCTTTCGCAACAAAAGAAGACACGAGATTACAGTAAGGGAATATTTTTAATGAATGAAAAACTGGCAAAAATGCGCAATATAGGTATCTCCGCGCACATTGACAGCGGCAAAACGACGCTCTCAGAGCGGATTCTTTTTTATACCGAGAAAATTCATGCAGTTCATGAAGTTCGTGGAAAGGATGGAGTCGGTGCCACCATGGATTCCATGGAACTGGAACGGGAGCGGGGAATCACCATCCAGTCTGCCGCCACCAACGTGACGTGGAAGGGACACCCCATCAACGTTATCGATACTCCCGGCCACGTGGACTTTACCATTGAGGTTGAACGGGCGTTACGGGTTCTGGACGGGGCAATCCTGATTCTGGACTCCGTGGCGGGTGTACAATCCCAGTCAATTACCGTTGACCGACAGTTGAAACGGTACTCCGTACCCCGTCTCGCATTTGTAAACAAGTGTGACCGGACCGGCGCGGCCCCGCTGAAGGCGAGGCAGCAACTGGAAGACAAACTTGGATTGAACGCGGTTATGGCTCAACTTCCGATCGGCCTTGAAGACAAGCACACCGGTGTGGTCGATCTGGTGCGGATGAAGGCGATCTATTTCGAAGGGGAAGCCGGTGAGATGATCCGGGAAGACAGTATTCCCGTAGATATGGTTGACCAGGCCGAAGAATACCGGGAAAAACTCCTTGACGCCGTTTCCATGTTTGATGAAGACCTGATGGAAGCGGTTCTGGACGGGTCTGTCACGGAAGAGCAGATCGATGCGGTAATACGCAAGGCGGTCATTGCCAATGAGCTATGCCCCGTTTACGTCGGTAGTGCATATAAGAACAAGGGTGTTCAGACACTCCTGGATGCCGTCGTCAAGTACCTTCCTTCACCACAGGACATAACCAACCGTGCCCTTGATCTGGATAATGATGAAGCGGAGTACATCACCGTTTCCGACGATACCAAGCCGACCATTGCGCTCGCCTTCAAGCTGGAAGACGGACAGTACGGTCAGTTAACGTACATCCGAATCTATCAGGGGATGGTAAAAAAAGGGTCCGATCTGTACAACGTTCGGACCCGAAAGAAGTTCAAGGTCGGACGGTTGATCCGTATGCACTCTAACCACATGGCGGATATCAACGAAGCGGGCAGCGGTGATATCGTCGCGCTGTTTGGGGTCGACTGTGCCTCAGGTGATACCTTTTGTCACCCCGACATAAATGTATCAATGACGTCCATGTTTGTTCCCAATCCGGTCATCTCCCTGGCAATCAAACCGAAAGACAAAGTCTCGTCTGATCGAATGGGTAAGGCTATTGGTCGATTTGTGAAGGAAGACCCGACGTTCCGCAGTCACGTGGATGAAGAGACCAACGAAACGATCATTCAGGGAATGGGTGAACTTCATCTTGATGTCTATGTAGAACGGATGAAGCGGGAGTACAAGGCGGAAGTTGAAACGGGAATGCCCGAGGTCGCCTACCGGGAGACGATCAGCCAACGGGCGGACTTTAACTACACCCACAAAAAACAGACCGGCGGTAGCGGCCAGTTCGGTCGAGTTGCCGGTTACATCGAACCCAATGCAGACGACAACTATGAGTTCATAAACCAGATAAAAGGTGGCGTAATCCCCACCGAGTACATTCCTGCGGTGGATAAAGGGATGCAGATGGCCATGGTCAAGGGTTCGTATATCGGGTATCCCGTTGTGGGGATCCGGGCGCTCGTCAACGACGGGTCAACCCATCCGGTCGATTCATCGGATCAGGCCTTTCAGACTGCCGGACTCGGTGCGTTCAGGACCGCCTATGAGAAGGCTAAGCCGATCGCCCTGGAACCGATCATGAAGGTGGTGGTTGAGGGTCCTACAGAATTTCAGGGAAATATCTTTGCCACACTGAATCAGCGACGAGGCGTGATCATCGCTTCAAATGAAGACGGACTGTTCAGTTTCGTCGAAGCTGAGGTTCCTCTGGCCGAGATGTTCGGCTTTTCAACGATACTACGTTCCCTGACACAAGGTAAGGCGGAGTACTCCATGGAATTTTTGAAATACGGTAAAGTACCTCACAGTATCGCTGAGGAACTTCGCGCAAAGTACCTGAAAGCCAGGCAAGACGGGAACAAGTAAGGAGAAACGCAGGATGGTCAATAAAGAACTCGTAGAACACAGTGCCCTCCGGATACTGGAAAATTCCATACAAGGGGGGGCTACTGAAGGGAAAATAGGCGTCATCGCTGCACGTAAGGGTACCGGGAAAACCGCTTCCCTGGTCCATATCGCCACAGATCAGCTGCTTCAGGGTAAGCACGTTATTCATGTTTCATTTTCCGGTCGGACCGATCATATCATCAGCTGGTATGAGGATATTTTTAACGAAATCACCAAGAAACAGTCTATCGACAAGCCGCTGGAAGTCCATGATGAACTCATCAAGAGACGGGTCATACTGAATTTTAACCAACACGGGGTGACCCGAGAACAACTGCTGCGTAGTATCTCCGCCCTGGTTGACGACGGTCAGTTCCACGCCGATGTGATAGTGGTGGACGGGTATGATTTTCGTACGGGTGAACCGGAGACGCTGCGTGTTTTGCGCGATTTCGCGTCCGAACGGGGCATAACCGTCTGGATCAGTGCATCGACTCGCCGTGAAGATCCTGAACCCGATCAAAACGGTGTTCCCGCTCTGTTGAAACCCTTTATAGACAGTATTGCGATAGTTATCACCCTGGCACCGGAACAGGGCCATTCAACGCTCTGGCTGATAAAGGACCACGAAACGTATCGAAGGGAGAACCTCCATCTGGAATTGGACAGCAGGACTCTTTTGATCCGGAAAGTCTAGATTTTAAGGTGAACCCGGTTATCGGTGGTGGTCGACCCCTATTTTGGGGCAGACATCTTCAAGGGGACACCGTGAGCACCATGGACTTCGGGGTGTGCATATCTTCTGCCCAAATCCGACAAGCCACTGGTTCATGGGTATCCAGAACTGTTCAGGCACGATTTCCATAAGGGCAAGCTCGGACTGCTCAGGCGTTTTGGTCGCTATCCAGCCCAGTCGGTTTGGAATACGGTGGACGTGGATATCAACACAGATTGCGGGTATGCCGAATCCGATCCCGAGGACAAGATTGGCTGTTTTTCGTCCGACACCGGGGAGGGCTATTAATCCTTCAAGTGTGTTCGGAACGGTTCCGCCGGCAGTATTTACCAGGATGTTGGCGATGCGGGAGAGGTTTTTTGCCTTGTTCCGGTAAAAACCGGCGGGATAGATAAGGGACGCTATCTCCTCGGGCGGCAGAAGGGCCATCTCCTGGGCACTTCCGGCTCGGGCCAATAGCCGCGCCGAGGCGGGGAAGGTTACCTCGTCCCTGGTGCGGAGACTGATAACTGTTGAAACCAGGACGTGAAAAGGATCAACTGAATGCGATGCATCGGCAACCCTGTTAACGCCGGCCCGGTAGTCCGCCCCGATCGCCTCACTGATCAGGTGGAACCTGTGTTCCCACAGGCCTGTACTACTTGAGTTGCTTGAACTATTTCTCGTCCCCATTGTCGTCGTCGGGGATGATGGCCTCGTCATCCTCTGATTTGTCCGTTTCTTCCTCCAACTTCCGGAATATCAGTTCTTCTACTTCCTTGGTGTTGATATCCAGGGAGAAAGAGACCTCATCCACCATGAGTTGAAGGGCCGTGTCGTAGAGTTTGCGCTCCATGATCGGTAGTTCTTTCACTTTTTTGCGGGCATAGAGGGTGCGAACGACCGATGCGATGTCCTCAATGGAACCTTTCTTGAGAAGATCCAGATTCATCTGGTAACGCAGTTTCCAGTCCGCTGGAATCGGTTCAAACTCCTGGGTGAAGAGATCCAGGGCGGCGTGGGCTTCTTCTTTTGGAACAATCGCACGAATACCGTGTTCGACGGCTCTGTCGACGGGAATCTTGACGGTCATGTCCGAAACAGGCAGGTAGATGATGTAGTACAGCGTCTTCTGGCCCTTGAAGTCCATTTCTACAATATCCGTAATCTGTCCTACACCCTGAAGAGGGTACACCACCTGCTGCAATTTCTGAAACGTGGTCTTTTTTGCTTTAGCGCTACTGCTCATTCTGCGGAGTATACTAAATCTGATGGTCTCTGGTCAAAGATACCTCCGACCGCGTCGGATCTTCCGATCAGATGACGCCGGGCAGCGGTGCCTGTTCGGTAAAGCGGAAGTACTTCATCGGATGGATATCCAGGGGGTTTGGATACCAGCCGTCAACGGCGTTCAAATCGATCAGGTTGATCGCCGGTGAATGGCTAACCGGAAGAACAGTACCGGTCTGCAGGAGAATCTCTTCGGCCTGACCGAGCCGGTTGTACCGTTCCTGCCCTCGAAGCACCATAGAGTCATCGATCAGGGCGTCGTAACGTGGGTCGGAAAAGCCGGCGTCGTTGACGTTGCTGTCGCTGATCCACATCTGCAGAAAGGTCAGGGGATCGGCAAAATCACCGATCCAGCTTACGGTACCAACGGTAAAGTCGCTTTCGCTTAACGCGTCGAAATAGGCGGGATAGGGAGTGACGGTTATGTCGACGCTCAGCTCCAGGTGTTTCTCCCAGGCGTCTTTCATCAGTCCGGCTACCCGCGCCGACTCGGAGCCCTGGGGGATGTGGATCTCGATAGTTGGTATCCGGACACCTCGACTGTACCCTGCCTCCTTGAGCAGTTCCAGAGCTTCTTCGACATTTGGTTCGGTGATACCGCTAACGCGGGGGTAATAGGGTATTTCCGGGACCAGCGTCGTTGCTGGAATGAACTGAATTTCGTCACTGCGGATCTCCTGCCACGGAAGCAGGAGTGCCAGGGCGCGTCGTACCTTCGGGTTGTCAAAAGGTTCTACATCGGATCGGAAAAAGTAGTAGGTCGTGGCAAACAACGGGTTTAGAACGACTGTATCCGGGAATTGGACGGTCCCCAGATCCATACCGCCGGTGACCCAGTCGATCAGGCCGCGGTTAAACTGGTCGGTTATCTTCTCGGCGTCGTTTTCGTCGGTCAGGAGAATACGAATTCGGGGGATTTTCACCGACTTCGCGTCCCAGTAACGACTGTTTTTATCCAGAACGATGTGACTCTCCGTCCGCTCCGTGATCCGGTACGGTCCGTTTACCGGTAGAGACGGTATCGCCGACCAGTCGTCGGTCCGGCGCAGCGACGGATGAAGGGGTACGAAGGCGTGATGGCAGAGAATCCGAAGAAAGTGGGTCGCCGGGTTCCGCAGAGTTACCTTCAGCGTGCGTGTGTCGACGGCCTGGATGCCGACGGAGTCACGGTTTTTGGTTTGACCGGCCCGGTACTCTCGGACGCCGTCAATGACGTCGAAGAGAAAGTTGTACGCCGCGTTGATCTCAGGGTCTATCAGACGAAACCAGGTGGCCCGAAAATCCTCGGCAGTAACGGGAGTCCCGTCGGAGAACACCGCGTTTTCCCGTAAGGTAAAGGTGTAGACCAGCCCGTCGTCACTTACCGTCCAGGACTCCGCTGCGGCAGGCACGGGTTCCATTGTCAGAGGGTGGTAGTTAACAAGGCCCTCGTATATTCCGCTGTAGATCTGCGCTTCACTTGAGGTGTAACTGTGCACCGGGTTCAGTTGAATTCCCCCTGAGAGAAATGAAACAACGAACTCGTCTCCTTCTCCTGGTACAACGCCGGTGTCGGCGAATAGGGCGGACCCCGCAGGTATGGTAAAGACCAGAGCAGCCAAAATGACGACAGGTAAACGTTTCATCCCTTGGATATAACCAAGATTAGCGTATCCGACAACCCCGTGGGCGTAGTACTA
>JBAYPC010000002.1:0-26314 GCA_041677905.1 Alkalispirochaeta sp.
TCTGGGGCGGCTGGGCGAGTTGGGATGCCGGGCGAGGGGGCTGGTGCTGGTTACGGCCCTGGTCAGGGCTCTGTTGAGGGGGGACCTGGCGTTTGACGAGGGGGGGGACAAGGCGGAACCGGATGGTTCGTCTATAAAAGAAAGTATTGAGAACGCGCAGATCAACGAGATTATCGGGGATATCAAGGAGATTCTTGCGGCGGACCCGGCGGCGAAGATGAATGCGGCGATGAAGAATGTGCTGCTGCAGGTGCAGAAGTACCGGGAGGAGGCGGCGACGTTCAAGAAGCTGAAGGAGCAGGCGACGGGTCACCGGCTGGAGATGTACTCAAAGACGTTTGCGGCGTCGTTTCGGCAGATTTTTGAGAGTATTCGCAGGAACTACGGGGCCTATCTTGAGGAGCAGGTGGAGCTGCGTAGGGCCGGTGCGGAGTCTCCGCTGGAGGGGCTGGAGGTACGGCCGTGGCTGCGGGCGGTGACGGGGGCGGCTGAGGAGGTGAGCAGGCTGGCCTCGGCGGTGGCGTTTGCAGCGGAGGAGCACAGCGGAATGCGGGGGGCTCTGGTGGCGCTGGCCCGACAGCGGGACGGTTTCCTGAAGAAGGTTGATGATGAGCGGGCGATTGCAGTGGCGGTGTGCGGGTTCGAAGAGGGGGCGGCGCGGTTGAGTCGGGATATGTCGTTGGAGATCGCCGGCAGGATACGGGGGTGGATGGAGGATTAGGCGGCGGGTGGCCCGGGCCGGGGGTGGATCAGATCAGGTCGGACCGGCCCTGGGCGCGGAGTGTTTCGACGGCGTCTTTGACGAGTTGGGCGCGGCCCCGTTTTGCGACGAGAACTTTTCCGTTTTTGACTATTACTTCCAGATCGGTGACGCCGCAGAGGACTACGGGGAGTTCGGAGTAGATGTAGTTGTTGCTGCTTTCTATCTGGACGGCCGGTTGGCGGGGACGGTTGTCCCGGGGGGTGCAGGAGTTGTCCCCTGCCCTGCCGATGACGCCGTCGTCGGTGAGTTGGGCCATTTCGTCCCAGCTGCCTACGTCGTTCCACTGAAAATGGGTTTCGATCATGGCGCCTTTCCGGGACCGTTCCATGACGGCGTAGTCGATGGAGATTTTGGGAAGGCTGTTGTAGAGCTGGGACATGTAGCTGGACTGCCACGCCACGGTGATGCCTTCGCGGTTGAGCTGGGGGAGGTCGGCCCGGCGCCGTTCATAGGGCAGGGTCTGGATGTCGTCAAATGGTGTGGTAATGTCGGGCTGGAAGGCGGCTATTTCTTTCTGGAGGGTGCTGTTGCGAAAGACGAACATGCCGCTGTTCCAGAAGAAAGTGCCTGAGTCCAGATAGGTCCGGGCGGTTTCGGCGTCCGGTTTTTCCCGGAATGAGGCTATGCGGCGCCCGCCGCCGTGGGGTGCGCCGGCTTCTATGTAGCCGTAGCCGGTCTCGGGGCGGCTGGGGGTGATGCCGAAGGTGACCAGGAGGTCTTCCCGGGCAAGTGCCGCCGCCGTTCCGACGTCCTGGGCAAACTGTTCTACCGGGGTGATCAGGTGGTCTGAGGCGAGGACGAGGGATGTCTCGTTGGCGGCGCCGGTGTCCTGGAGGTAGGCCAGGGCAAAGGCGATGGCCGGCGCGGTGTTGCGCATGTCCGGTTCGGGCAGGATGACGATACGTTCGCGGATGGCGCCGAGTTTGAGGCAGTCGTCCAGGACGAGATCCAGCTGGGTGTGATGGGTGACGATGACGATGGTGGCTTTGTCGGCTTCCTCTCCTGCCCGCTGGACGGTCATCTGCAGGAGGGAGCGTCCGGTGCCGGGATCGAGGAACTGTTTGGGTCGTGCCGCGATGGATGCGGGCCACAGGCGTGTCCCGGAACCCCCGGCAAGGATAATTACGTTATCGACCATGTTTGAGTCTCCGCTACGTTACTTACTGTCGTTGTGCCCACTGTAGCCCATTTTTCATTGACCGCCAACGGTTAGGCTTTTAGAATGGGTACATGGCGGCACAATTTACACTCGCCCTGTACCCGTGGGTATATGTGGCACAGTTTATCGGCTCTGAGGCCGACGGGAATGGGGACGCAGCGGGCAACGGAGCGGCGGGCAACGGCGGAGCGGACAACGGCGCAGACGCGTGGAACGGTGAGTTCCGGGAGCAGGAACATCTGTCTCCGGAGGAGGAGGCGAAGCTGCCGGATGCCGAGCGGGATGCGCTTTTGAGTCGGCGCAATTCGATTGAGGGTCTCCCGCTGGTGAACTACACCACTCAGTACGGTTTTGGCTGCTTTGAGGGGATGAAGGCCTTTCCTCAGAAAGACGGGTCCTTGAAACTCTTTCGGCCTGACCAGAACGGGGAACGGATGTACCGGTCTATGGACGGTTTGAGAATGCCTCCCTTTCCAGTTGATTTGTTTGTAGATGCTGTGCGCGGTGTGGTCGGGCGCAACAGGGACCTGGGGTTTGCCCCGGTTTACGACAGTGCCTGGGAAAAGGACCACTTTTTGACTGCCCGGTCGGTGTATCTGCGGCCGTTTTCCTATTCTGAGCCGGGTATCGGGCTTAATCTGAGTCACAAGCCCTGGGTTGTGATCATTTCAACGCCGGTGGGCAGTTACTTTGACCTTGATTCAGACAGCAAGGCGATTACGACCGACAAGATCCGGGCAACGCCGGGCGGTACGGGCTGGATCAAATGTGACGCCAACTACGTTATTCCCACTATGGAAAAACACGCCAACATGAAAAAGGGGTACATGGAGACGGTCTTTCTGGATGCGGCAACGCAGTCGTTTGTAGAGGAAGGTTCTTCCAGTAACATCTTTTTTCTCATGAAGAACGGAACGCTGGTAACGCCGGCGCTGGAAGACACAATTCTGCCGGGGATCACCCGCAGCAGTGTGATTCAACTGGCCCGGGACCGGGGTGTAACTGCAGAAGAGCGAAGGGTCTCCATTGAAGAGGTTATGGGTGAGGCGGAAGAGGCTTTTGTCACCGGCACGGCGGCGGGGCTTTCCTATCTTGAATCACTGACCCACCGTGGGGCCGAGCGGGTCTTTAACAACCGGAAGATCGGTGAACTGACCCGGGATATCCTGCATGAGCTGAAAGGCATTCAGTACGGTGCGGTGGAAGACCGGCACAGCTGGATGGTGGACGTGTAAGCGGACGCTTGGGGGCCGGGCCGCTTCGGGGCGGCCCCCTTACCAGAGTTCCTGTTCGGTGTCGCGGGGGAGTTCTTCGTAGATCGTCGGCTCAAACCCTCCCGTGTCGGGATAGAGAATTTCCCGGATGTTGAGAAAGGCCAGATCGGTGGCCAGCGCCCGTTGGCCCGTCTCGTAATCTCTTAGATAGTTAACCGAGAGTTCGGTAGACATCTCCAGGTTTGCCAGCGCCCGTGAGAGCTGGGGGTTCTCGTCGGACCTTCCGGAAACGGTCTCGCCCATGCGAAACCGGGTGATCCCCAGGTTGTTGTAGACCCGGACCATGTTCTCGATCAGGGCGCGGTGGGCGCTGTCCTCATCAACGAGAAGGGTTCTGATTCGGGCCCGCTCCTGATTCAGACGGTCGGCCAGTTCGGCGTACAGCGCTTCGGCGGCGACGTAGTTACCCCTCTGGTAGAGGGTATTTGCCCGGGCGTACATAACGTTGTTGTTGAGACCAAAGATCTCGCTGATAGAACCGATCGAGAAGAACAACCGGGTTGCCCGGTCGTAATTACCGTTGCGATAGTGGATAAACCCGCGCTTGTAGTTGAGGTCATCTGTCTCGTATCCGTCAAGGACGGCTGAGTTGTACCGGTCCAGGGCTCTGTCGTAATCCCGGCCGTGGTAGTACTGGATATCTCCCAGACGGGCGTATACCCGGGCGAGTTTCTCATCAGGAGCGAGAAACGCCTCAGCTTTTGCCTCTTCATAACGCCTGAGCGCCTCGGCGAAGTCTTCCCGGGCGGTCAGCAGCTCTTCCCGGTCGTACCAGTACTCGCCGCTGCGGATATAGGTATCGATGCTCATCACCAGACGACGCTGTGACAGCGGTTCAGACGCCGCAAATTCGGCAATTGCGTTGTCCAGGGCCGACCGTTCTTCAACGGGGCTGTTTGTGATCGCGTTGTATCGGGCGAGGTGGTAGTGAACCTCCGGTACCAGGGGGTTGTCCTTGTAGGCCCGGAACAGCATATCCCGGATACCGGTTATCCTGCCTTTGTCCAGAAGGTATCCGGCGGCTTCGGCGTATATCACCGGGTCTATCTCAGCCTGGGGTGATACCCGTTCAAATATACGGACCAGCTCGTCTACCCGTTTTTCGTTATCGGTCCGGACAAAGTACCGGAGAAACCGCATGAGTATCTCGTCGGTATCACCGTAGTGGCTGAGAAGATCTGCGTAGGCGAGGCGTGCCTTTTCGTAGTAGTCCCGGTTTTCGTCGGCCCAGCGCATGAAGTTGTCACCTCGGGCCAGCAACGCTTCGTAATCGTACTCATCGGCGTGCAGAAGAATGGAGTAGAGTTCGTCGGCCCGCCGGTAGTTTGCCAGTGTTTCGGACTGCAGCTTTCCGTGAGCCAGGATGGCCTCCTTGTTGACGTTCAGCACTTCGAAAAACGTCATCCGGCGGTTTTTATCGTCAATGGGGCGGCTCACACCGAGGTCCCCGTTTCTGACGATTTCGATGAGTCTGTTGCGGCGGGCCGGATCCATGCCGAATACGAGCTGATCGTACTTCTCCACGGCGAGCTGGTACTGGTACTTCTGAACGTACAGTTCGGCGTACCTCTGGAACCACTTGTCCCGGGGAAGCAGTTCGTAGGCTCTCTGGAATGTCTCATTGGCGGCTTCGTACCGGTCTATCTCGGCAAGTTCATAACCCTGCCGGTACAGTACCGCTGCGTAGACGGGCCGGTAGATGAACCGATACGCCAGAAGGCCCACAATCGCCGCAACGACGGTGACGATGACGGCGGTCCGAACAACGGGGAGGACTACGTAGCGCAGCTGGTATCCCAGGCTCCGTTTTTCCGCCTCAAAGGCGAGTCCCGTCTTCTTCTGGTACCCTTTGGGGACGATTATCTGGGTGTCCAGAGCTCGGGACAACAGATCGGCAACGGCGACCGGAGTCGCTCCGGCGATGAGAAGGTCGATCAGTTCGTTGATATCGGAGGGAGTCCCTTTGGCGTCCGCGACGAACTGCTGTGCGGCGATCTTCACGTTAAGGGGCAGGCTTCCCAGGGTTTTCTGCAGGCGGGTAAATTCGGTGTCTGAAAGCTCCCGTTCCGGGGGTATTCCCGTTTCAGTTTCGGGAGCCAGGGCGACTTCTTCTATCTCGTCGCCGTCTATCTCTATGCCGCCGGTGTCGACGTCAAGTCCGGCAAACTCGTCAATTGACTCTCCGGTAATGTCAAACTCTTCGCCAAAGTCGCCCAGGCTGAACCCCTCGTCACCCAGAGCGTCCAGTTCGTCGTCTACTTCAGGCAGTTCGAAGGCGTCACCGTCGAGGGCGTCACTGTCGAGGGCGTCGTCCAGGTCGATATCGCCAAAATCGGCGTCAAACTGGTCTCCAAAGCTGGAACCAAAGATGTCGTCTTCCGAGGGCGGTACTTCTTCGGGTTCGGCCTCCGGTTCTTCATCGATACCGTCGTCAACGCCGGTAAGTCCCGCTTCTTCGGCCTGGGCAAAATCCGCTTCAGCCAGCTCCTCAAAATCCGGGATATCGAAATCCGGCATGTCAGGTATGTCGGGTATGTCAGGTGTGTCAAGAATGTCAGGCTCGGCCAGGTCGCCCGCCAGGTCGCTCGCCACGTCCGCAAGGTCGCCCGCCACGTCCGCCGGCTCGGCGGTCGCATCCGCTTCACCGTCGGCTTCGGCCTCGGTTTCGGCTTCGGTTTCGGCTTCGGCTTCGGCTTCGGCTTCGGTTTCGGCTTCGGCTTCGGCTTCGGTTTCACCGTCGAATGCGGCCAGGATATCGTCGTCACCGAGATCAAATCCGGCAAAGGGATCATCGTCATCGGCGGCCGGTTCTTCCTCTTCCGACGGTTCTTCATCGTCAAACAGGGTGTCCAGATTTGACAGCAGTGCCGCCGTATCCGCTTCGGACTCATCGAACTCGCCGGAATCAGTGGCTGCTTCATCCGAGGGCGCAGCGAACGTTTCGCTGTCCAGCTCGGCGTCATCCAGCAGTGCCGACAGATCGTCGTCGAGATTACTCTCGGGTCTGGGAGGTGGTTCGATTATCTCGCCGCGTGCTGCTGCAACGGCGGGTTCATCTCCCAAAGGCACGAGTTGGTGGTGCAGTTGTTCAATTCGTTCCGGTGACGGCATCCTTGTCCTGCGTATTATGTCGGCTATTACGGCGGTCTTATCAAGCCCTGCCGATACGAAACCGATATACTGTAACATATGAGGATGTACGTGGCACCGGTGTTTATCGCCCTTGTTCTGGGGCTGTTGCCTGCAGGGCCTGCAGCCTACGGACAGGTTTCAACAGATGTTTTTCGCGAAGTCTCCGGAATCACCGCCGTTGGGCCTCCCCGGGTCTTTGACGATGTGGTCGTGTTTACCTACGAACAGAGAGGATTTGCCCGGTATGTAGCGGCGGCGTTCGAACACGAAGACTTCCAGAAACTTCATACGTTTACCGCCCGGAAACGGGAAGACCAGCGGGACCTGTTTTACCTCGTCTACCCGGTCCGGGAACTGACCGGTTCACTGCAGTACCGGTTGATCGTGGATGGTGTCTGGATCACCGATCCCCATGCACCGGTGGTTACTACCGACCAACGGGGGGTAACTCTCGGCTCGGTGGCGCTGCTGAAGCCTCCTCCGTACAAACGCACTTCCCCGCTGCAGCACGAGGACGGTACCGTTACTTTTTTCTTTTCTCTTGACTCCCGGGTAGCACCGACTTTGGAAACGGTAAACGCCCGGCAGCTCCGTGTCGCTGCGGCCAGTGAGCCCCGGATCACTCTGGCCGGCACGTTTAACGGCTGGGACCCTTATATGCACAGACTTACCGGACCCGATGAGGACGGCTTCTATTCGATTCGTCTTTCGGTTCCTCCGGGTCCGCAGTACTACTACTACATGGTAGACGGTCAGCGTGTTCTCGATCCCCTGAACAGGTTGCGCGGACGGGATATGCAGACGGGCGCCCAAGTCTCCCGGTTGTACGTGGAACGACGGTAAAACGGGAGCGGTAGTACCAGGTATGTTTGATCTGACGTTTCAGCTGAAAACTCGGCCGGACGGTACGTTGCTGTTGGTGTTCGGTCCTTTCTTCAGAGTTGTTTTTGGTGCGCTGACGGTCATCATGGGCTGGGGACTCTTCGGTAGAATAGCCCAGGACGGCACAGTGCCGATAATTTCGGTGGTCATTTTCGGAATCGTCCTGCTTGGCCTACTCTACGAAGAGCGTTGGGAGTTCAACCCTGCGGCGAGAACGGTTGTGAGTCGTCGGGGGCTTTTGATTCTTGCCCACACACAGCGGTGGTCCTTTGATGATGTAGCTGCCGTTGAGTACACGACCATAAAAACCACCAACCGGCCGGAAGCCGAGAACGATACAGCCGCAGCCACAGGCAAGTTCAGCCATTTTTTTGGGATGAGACCGGGAAAGCGGTTTCTCCGTTATAGCCTGGTGCTGCAGGACGGCACGCGATTACGTATCGAGCTCCGGCGTGTTCGGGACTGGAATACCGAAAAGGCCATTCCTTCACGAATTGCAAAGACGGTCGGTGCCTCCCTGGAGCTCACGCCGTTCTGAGAAGCGGCTATTTGGTTGTGCCCGATTCGGTAACGTTTCGGACGACGTTTTCCGGCGTTGCATCAAAGTAGAGGAAACAGGCGGTCTGGTGCTTCTCGCGAACATCCCGCAGCCGGGGAATGTTGACCGCGCAGACATCCATCCGTTTTGAGCACCGGTCGTAGAAATAGCACCCGCTTCGTTCTTTGTCCGGCGATGGCACGTCCCCGGTCAGGATAATCCGGTTTCGGTGTCCTTCTACTTCCGGATCAGGAATAGGGATGGCCGACAAAAGTGCCTGCGTATAGGGGTGGAGAGGCTCCTCGTAGAGCTTTGCCGAGTCGGCAACCTCAACAATAACCCCAAGGTACATGACGGCAACCCGATCACTGATGTACTTGATCACCGCCAGATCATGGGCGATAAACAGATATGTCAGATGAAACTCTTTCTGCAGATCCCGCAGAAGGTTGAGAATCTGGGACTGTATCGAAACGTCCAGGGCGCTGACCGGCTCATCGGCCAGTATCAGCTGGGGGTTCAGCGCCAACGCCCGGGCAATACCTATGCGCTGACGTTGTCCGCCGGAAAATTCGTGGGGATACCGGTTCTTGAACCGTTTGTTCAACCCCACTTTCTCCATCAACACTTCGACCCTCTCATCAATTTCCTTATGGGTCATCTGCAGCAGCTTGCGGTTGACAAATATCTGCATCGGCTCACCGATGATCTCCCGTACGGTCATACGTGGATTTAACGACGCGTACGGGTCCTGAAAGACCATCTGGATATCTTTACGGTGCTTCAACAGCTCGTCGGGACTCGCTTTCACAAGGTCCGTTCCATTCAGAAGAATCTCTCCGGCTGTGGTCGGGTAGAGCTGGGCAATCGCCCGGGCGGTTGTGGATTTTCCACACCCCGATTCACCCACCAACCCCAGAGTCTCACCCCTGCGAATAGAGAAGTCAACGCCGTCTACCGCGCGGATATACCCCGTAGTTTTGCGAAACAGCACACCTTCTTCGATGGGAAAATGCACTTTGAGGTTCTTAACGTTCAGGAGGACATCTTTGGTGTTTTTTTCGGTGTAGTTTCCGGTGTTGTCAGACACGAGTCGCCTCCTCATCACTCTTCTCTTTGTACAGCCAGCAGCTTACCGACCGCGTCTCACCCAGCCGTTCTGCCTCGGGGTACTTGTGAGTGCAGATCTTCATGGTGTGGTCACAGCGGGGATAAAAAGGACACGCGTCGGGCAGGCCGATCAAGTTGGGGGGCTGTCCCTTGATGGAAAAGAGGCGATCCTGCTGCCGTTGGTCCAACCGGGGAACCGAACGAATCAGTCCCTGGGTGTACGGATGTTTGGGATTCTTGAAGAGTTCCCTGGCAGAACCCTTTTCTACAATTTTACCGGCGTACATGACCACGACGTTGTCACACATACCGGCAACCACACCCAGATCGTGGGTGATCACGATGACGGCCGTACCCAAATCGCCGGCAAGGTCTTTGATGATCTCCAGAATCTGCGCCTGAATCGTCACATCCAGAGCCGTCGTCGGTTCGTCGGCGATCAGTATGTCGGGATTACAGCTCAAAGCCATTGCGATCATGACACGCTGCCGCATTCCGCCGGAGAACTGGTGGGGGTAGCTGGTTATCCGGTCTTCCGGTTTGGGAATACCAACCATGGCCAGCATATCCACCGCTTTCGACCGGGCTTCCCGCTTCCCCAACCCCTGGTGCAGGCGGATCGTCTCTTCCAGTTGGGTAGAGACTCTTAAGAAGGGGTTCAGGGATGTCATGGGGTCCTGGAAGATCATGGAGATCTTGTTGCCGCGAACGTTACGCATCTGATGATCCGTGGCTTTTAACAGGTCCGCACCTTCAAAAAGAACTTCGCCCCCGACAATCCTGCCGGGCGGCGACGGGATGAGCCGCATCAGCGAAAGGTTGGTAACCGATTTTCCCGACCCCGATTCACCGACAATTCCCAGGGTTTCCCCTTTGTGAAGGTCGAACGAAACGTCGTCAACAGCTTTTACCACCCCGTCGTCGGTCTTGAAGTGTGTCTTGAGATTCCGTACCTGAAGGATCGGATCAGCTGATATTTTCTCACTCATAGTGTGTACAACTCCATTCAGGGCTAAAGCTGGTTCTTGCTGTGCGGATCAAAGGCGTCTCGCAGCCCGTCTCCCAGAAAGTTCATGGCAAAAAGAAAGACGGTCATCGTCAACGCCGGCAGAAACAGCTGCCACGGTGTCGTGCTCATCCGCTCTACTGCATCACTGACCAGAGAACCCCACGAGGCAAACGGTGCGGAAACACCGAGTCCAAGGAACGCGAGAAAGGACTCCTGCATGATAAAGGCAGGAATACGCAGGGTGGCAAAGACGATGATGATACCCGCCGTATTGGGAACCAGATGTCGGAAGATGATCCGCCCCTGTGATGCCCCCATACTCCGGGCAGCTTCCACAAACTCACTGTTCTTGAGAGAAATGATCTGTCCCCGGACCACCCGGGCAACCACCAGCCAGCTCACCAGGGCCAGGGCCAGAAAGAGATTGAAGATATTCCGGCCGAAGATGGCCATCATGATGATGACGAGCAGCATGTAGGGCATACCGTACATGACGTCGACAAAACGCATAATCAGGTAATCTGTCTTACCACCGACATATCCGGCAATTGCGCCAACGGCGATCCCGATCAGGACCGACGTAATCGTTCCGATTAACCCGATGGCGATAGATATCTGGCCGCCGTAGATAATGCGGCTCAAGAGATCACGGCCGAGATGGTCCGTTCCGGCGATATACCGGCGCTGGTGAATCATGATCTCTTTACCGTTGACCACTGCCGTTTCGGTGGCAACCCGCTGACGGATCGTCTCCAGTTCGGCCAGGTCTTTTTCATTGAGTTGGGTCCGGCCGTCCTTGGCCGCCAGCGCGTAGAGACGATTTTCTACCCGCTGGCACCATAGATCTCCCGCAGTCTTGGTAAAAGACGGTGGAAGGTCACGGTGTTCGGAAACCTGGGTGCGAAAACTATGGATCGGAAGAATTGGTGCGGTGAGTGCCAGTAACGCGTACACGATGATGATAACCATACCGACCATGGCCATTCTGTTTTTTTTCAGCCGCCGCCAGGCGTCTTTGGTCAGACTGACCCCTTCTACCGGTTGATCAAATTCGTTAACAACCTCGGGAATAACGGGTTGGGGATTGCTCATTACTGCATCCTATTTATAAGAGATCCGGGGATCGAGCAGGGCATACACGATGTCCACAATAAAGTTCATGACAACCAATATAACTGAAAACACGATGACCGTACCCATGATAAGGGTGTAGTCCCGGTTGAAAGCCGACTTTACAAAAAACCTGCCCAGGCCGGGAACCCGGAAAATCTGTTCAACGACGACCGACCCGGTCACTATACCGGCAAAGGCGGGACCCAGGTACGACACGACCGGCAGCATGGCACCTTTCAGCACATGCTTAAAGATGATCACCGACTCCTTGAGTCCCTTTGCCCGGGCGGTACGGATGTAGTCACTCCGCAGTACCTCAATAACGCTGGCCCGAGTAAGCCGGGCAATATAGGCAAAATAGGGAAACGCCAGGGTGACGGCGGGCATGATCAACGGCAGCCAGCCGTAGCGTCCACCGACCCAGCCGCTGGTAGGCAGAAGCTGCCATTGCAGAGCCAGAAAGTACATCAGCACCGGCCCGATTACAAACAGCGGAACCGAAATGCCCACCACCGCAAAAGACATGGAGAGATAGTCGGCAAGTCTGTTCTGCCGGACCGCAGAGATGATACCGCTGCCGACGCCCAGAACGATAGCAATAGTAAGAGAAACAACACCGAGAAACATTGAGACGGGCAGACTGTTAAAGATGTAGTAGTTTACATCCCGGTCCAGGTACCGATAGGACGGGCCCAGATCGCCTCTGATCACGTCCCACATGTACATGCCGTACTGGACAACCAGGGGTTTGTCCATGTTGTACTTCGCCTCGATATTCTCAAGGACCTGCGGCGGCAGCGCTTTTTCCCGGTCAAAGGGGCCACCCGGAGCAACCCGGATGACAAAAAAGCTGATGGTGATAATAACAAATAACGTTGGAAACAGGCCGAGGAAGCGCCTGATGATGTATTGAGTCATGGGTCTGGTATTATAGCGGAACAAAAACGATGCTGGCAAGTGAAAAAGCCCCGCCGGACGGCGGGGCTTCAGCAATACGCCTCACAGGAGGCGTAAACAGTCGGAACTGTTCTAAATTTTGAACTGTCTAAAATATAGATCAGCTCTCAGAGATCAGCTCTCGGCAATATCACCAACGGGATGCCAGCCCATGATGTTTGCATACCAGCCGTCCCACTTGTCAAGATCGATCATGTCTTTGTTGACGTAGAAGTAGATCGGCATGATACCCATGTCCTCTTCAATGAAGATCTTTTCGGCCTGACGCAGGGTTTCAAAACGGTCGGGTCCGGCAGCCATGCGAGCTGCTTTTCCTATAAGCCGGTCGTATTCACTGTTTGAATACTGACCACCGTTCATGGCACCACCGGTCACAAACATATCCAGGAACGTGTTGGGGTCCTGATAGTCACCAATCCAGCCGGCCCGGGCGATATCAAACGTGTGAGCGCGGCGGCTTGCAAGATAGGTTGCCCACTCCTGGTTCTCCAGAGTGACGTTGATACCGAGGTTCTCCCTCCACTGCTCCTGGATGAACTCGGCGATCGCCTTATGGCTCTCGTGAGTGTTGTACAGGATGCTCAGAGCGGGAAAACCTTTACCGCCGGGAAAGCCGGCATCGGCGAGAAGCTGCCTGGCGGTATCGTAGTCGTCTCCAAGACCGTCAATCGCGGGGTACCCGGTCATGTCGGCCACGATGGAGTAGGCCGGAAGTTCACCTGCTTTGGTAACGGTACTGACCAGCAAGTCCCGATCAAAGGCCATCGAAAGAGCCTTGCGGACCCGAGGGTCGTTCAGCGGTTCCCGACCGTTGTTGAAGACGTAGTAGTACGTACCGAGGTACGGGCTGACCTGAAAGTCGTCCCGGAGCTGGGCCGCTTCAATCTGTCCGGCCGGAACGTCGGTGGACCAGTCCATTTCGCCGTTCAGGTACATGTTGTGTGCGGTGGTGTTGTCGTCTACCGGGAGAAACACTACCCGGTCAAGCTTTACTTTACCGGCATTCCAGTAGTTGGGGTTGGGGGTCAGTACGATCCGCTGCTGCGGAGACCACTCGGACAAGAGGTACGGTCCATTTCCAACGTGGTTTTCCGGAAGAGTCCACTCGCTGCCGAACTTTTCAATCGCGTGTGTAGGCACGATGGCGAATGAATAGTGAGCCAAAGCGTCCAGCGTGTAGGGCAAGGGTCCTACCGTCTCAAACTGGAAGGTTTTGTCATCTATGACGCGCATGGCAACGGACTCGGGGCCCGCCTCGCCGGCGTTGAATTCTGCAGCGCCTTTGATAAACATGCTGGGGAACCACGCGTACGGTGCGGCAAGATCCGGGGCGAGTACCCGTATCCAGCTGTCATACACTTGCTGTGCCGTAATCGGTTCGCCGTCACTCCACTGGGCGTCGGAGCGAATGGTAAAGGTGTACTCCGTACCGTCTTCGCTGATCGTCCAGCTTTCGGCCACACCCGGTTGGGCAGTTGCTTTCTCAGGATCGGGAACTACCAGTCCTTCGTAGATTCCCATCATGATACGGTGTTCAGGAACACCGGAGACAAGATGGGGATCCAGAGATTCGGGCTCCGCCCCGTTTCCAATGATGAACTCCGCTTCTTCTGCCGGTGCAGCGGCAGCTTTGCCTTCCTGTTTGGGTCCACAGGACACAAAGACAAGTGAAACCAGTAGTGCTGTCAGTCCGACTACAAGGATGGTCTTTTTCATACGTTTTCCCTCCTTATTGGGATTATGGTAAAGAACGATGATACACCATGGTACGAAGACAACGCAACCTGATAGAACGTTGACAAAGAAGTTGGCCGGGGCTAATGTTGTACTGGAATGTCTCATATAGATTCACTATTTCAACAGGTGACGGAACAACTCATAAAAAACAGCAAAGCGGAACGGTCGGTAGACCATCGTACCGTCTTTCAGCCGGCAAATACCGCCAACCGGACGCTGGTTGAAACGATTATCGCCAAACTCCTTCTTCCGGGCAGTCGGATCGACGGATACGAACACCTGATAGAGTTGCACAAACTGTCCCAGAAGGGTGAGTCCTGCCTGATCCTGATGGAACACTACAGTAACTTTGATCTCCCAAATTTGTTTTACCTCGCTAAAGACTATCCCCAGGGCGACGAGGTGATGGAGTCGGTTGTTGCGATGGCGGCGGCAAAACTCAACGAGGAGAGCCGGTTTGTCCTGGCCTTTACCGAGGCCTACACTCGGATTGTCATCTATCCTGCCCGTCTTCTGGCGTCGCTGGAGGGGACCGAAGAATACCCGTTGGAACTCACAAAAAGCAGAACGATCAACCGGAGTGCCTTGCGGGAGATGATCCGGCTGAAACACTCGGGTCATATGGTTCTTCTTTTTCCTGCGGGGACGCGGTACCGGCCGGGGAAAGAGGAGACAAAGCGGGTGCTTCTGGAGGTTGATTCCTATATCAAGGGGTTTGACCACATGGTCTTTGTGGGGATTGCCGGCAACACCTTGGAAGTGAATCCTACGGCTGCCATGAACAAGGACGATCCCTGTACCGACGTCGTGGTCTATAAAGTCAGTGAAGTGACCGACTCGGCCGCGTTCCGCCAAAGCCAAAGAGCAGCATTTCCCGAAGGTGGGGAAGCAGCCAAACGGGCCGTCGGTTCCGCTGTAGAAAAACGGTTCGACGAGCTCCACGCCGAGGCCGAGGCGATTCGAAAGGTCGCGCTTCAAGAACTTGCTGAAAAGGGTATCAAACCCCAACGGTTCAGTCTGGACCTGCCCAAATAACCCGTCTGAATAACCCGTCAACACCAGAAGGTGTTGTTCAGGGACTGGAACCCGCCTGATTTCGCCAGTGATCGAAGGGCCGGTGAATCGGGCCCGCCGTTCCACAGCAGCACACTTTTTCGCTCACCTTCAGTCATCTCTTGGGCGTGAATATTTCGGACGTGATCCAACAGTGCAGCGGCAATACCCATTCCACGGTACTCGGGTTGCACGTAGAGCTGATTCACCGTGGTCAAGGTGTATCCGCCACCGATCCCTATCCGGTGCATCCACACAAACCCGACGAGTTCATCCACCGGACTGTAGGCACCGACAACCGTTGCCGCCGAACTGTCCGGTCCGGGAATACGCTGCAGCCGCTCCTCGTAGAGGTAGTCAACCAGAACCTTCGGTGTTGAGTCGTGCATTTCATACCAGGCGGTCCGGTCAAGCTCCTGAACGAGACGTAACGGCACGGCGTCCGGAACGCGAACGGTTATATCGCTCAACAGGAGATCCTGAAGCTCTTCATCGGCCCCCAATTCCAGCACTTCCAGCCCCATGAGCTCCCTGAGTCCGTTGTACCAGTCAACGACAACATCCCGCATGGCCATGTACTTGTACCGGTAGTACCGGCGCTGTACATCAGGAACTTCTCCGACCGTATCTTTGAACCGGCGAAAGACCCGGGAACCACTGACAAGAATTGTCTGAAGCCGTTCCCTCAGCACGGGATCGTGAATCTCACCGACAAACTGTTCCATCAGGAAAAAACCGTCCGCGCTTTTCCATCCCGGAATATCCTGGTACCGACCCTCCGGGTCTGTATGGTCATCGGGACGTTCCTCCGCCGGCACAAGGTCTTCCCGGATAAGAACCCCCTTGTCCACATCAACCAGATAGCGGACCTTCTGATTCTCCATGGCAAAGATGATCTGCCGAATCAGCGTTTCCCGGAGATCAAACACGTTCAGTTTCCTCTACTTCTGCTATCAACGACTTTATCGTGCCGGCCAGGCTGTCCCGGTGGACCCGCCGCGTTTCTCCACTGCTGCGTATCGCCACTTCTACATATCCTTCCTGAACAGCGTCACGGCTTACGATAACCCGGATCGGGATACCCAGGAGCTCACCGTCTTTCAGCTTGTGGCTGATCGATTCGTGACGATCATCGTAGAGAACCACATCACCCAGTTCCCGATAGATCGACTCTGCTACATCTCTGACGGAAAGAGACTTTCCGATGGACATGAGAAAAACTGAAAACGGGGCGATCACCGGCGGCCAGATAATACCCCGGTCATCGTGGTGGGTACCTACAACGGCCGACATCAACCGCCCAAGTCCAATACCGTAGCTTCCCATGTAGGGATACGTTTTCTCATCGTTCTCTTCACGGATCGAGTAGTCCAATCGCCGGGTATAGAAATCTCCCAGTCTGAATATGTTTCCCAGTTCCATTGACCGCGTTCGGCGAAGGGTTCCTTTCCCGCAGTGCCGGCAGATTGCCCCTTCGGGTATGCGGGTTATGTCGGCGATATGGTCCGCTCCGTAGTCTCGACCAAAATTTGCGTTTTCGAAGACCCGTCCCACCTGATTTGAGGCTGCCAGGAGATTGCTCGATTCGGAACAGGCGTCATCAATGACAACGATCGTCTTTCTTCGGATCTCATCGGTCAGCCCCAGCGGAGACAGCCACGGACCGTGCAATTTCAATTCGTCCAGCTGTTCCGGGAGAGCAGGCCCAATGATCGTCGGCTTGACAACGGCGCTGAGTTTTTCCTCGCTCACCGACTGATCACCGCGAACGACGGCCATGACGTACCGGCCTTCCGTTCGGTACAGCATCGATTTGAGCATGCGGGACCGGGGTATTTCCAGAGCGCGTCGCACCGCCGTAAGCCCCGGACCTTCGGTGACGTCTATCTCCGTAAGAGAACGCAGAGGCTCCCGGCAGCTTTCCTTCTGGCCGATAGCCACATCTTCATTTGCCGCATAGGAGCAGGAATCACAGGTAACGAGATAGTCGTCGCCGCATTGGCTGGGCATAAGGAACTCAAAGCTCCGTTGTCCACCCATATAGCCGACCCCGGCCTCGGCGGCAACGACGCTCAAGCCACAGCGTTCGAATATACGGGTATACGCGGCAAAGACCTTCGGGAAAAAGCTGTTCAGATCGGCAAAAGACCGATGAAAGGAATACGCGTCGTTCATGACGAATTCACGGGCCCGAACGAGGCCGCAGCGCGTCTTTGGTTCATCACGAAACTTGGTCTGAAACTGGTAGAGGAACTTGGGCAAATCTCGGTAACTCCGGGCGCCGTGGCGCATAAGATCGACCATAGCTTCTTCATGGGTAGGAGACAGAACCAGCTCCTTCCCGCCTCGGTCGAGAAAGCGAACCATGTCCTGATCGATGATGGTATCGCGACCGCTCAAACTCCATATCTCCCGGGGACTGACAAGCGGCAGCAGGACTTCCTGCCCGCCAAGACGTTCCATCTCTTCCCGGATGACCGTCTCAATTCTACGGATAACCCTTAATCCCAGCGGAGTGTAGCTGAAAAGGCCCTTCCCGACGGTACGAATGAACCCACCCTGTACCAGCAGCCGGTAACTTGGAGCCTGCAGGCGTCCCGGAACGTCTCGAAGTGTCTTTATAAAGAGGTCGGAATACCGCATGTACGGGAATTGTAGGGCAAGGTCGGATTCCACACAAGCCGAGAGCGAAAAACTTGCTCCTTGACAGACTCAAGGGTCCTCACCATAGTCTAGGCTCAACCCATTACCCATAGGAGTAAAAACATGAGTATTATCGAAACGGTCGAAGCGCGGGAAATTTTAGACTCCCGAGGCAATCCAACCGTTGAAGTAGACGTATATCTGGAAGACGGTTCCATGGGGCGGGCGGCCGTTCCTTCGGGCGCTTCCACAGGGGAACATGAGGCTGTCGAACTGCGGGATGGTGACAAAAACCGCTTCATGGGCAAGGGCGTCCTTAAAGCGGTCGAAAACGTCAACGGCGAAATTGCAGATGAAGTTGAAGGGCTCGATGCACTGGACCAGGTAGAAGTTGACCGCACCATGCTTGA
This sequence comes from Alkalispirochaeta sp., assembly GCA_041677905.1. Lineage (GTDB taxonomy): Bacteria > Spirochaetota > Spirochaetia > DSM-27196 > Alkalispirochaetaceae > Alkalispirochaeta. The sequence goes on from JBAYPC010000002.1 coordinate 17,781, forward strand.
CCTGGACGGGACTGAAAACAAAGGCCGCCTCGGTGCCAATGCCCTTCTTGGTGTCTCCATGGCAGTTGCCCGCGCTGCGGCGGACCATCTTGCCCTGCCCCTGTTCAAGTACCTGGGTGCATATCACAGCTGTGTGCTTCCCGTTCCCATGGCAAATATCATCAACGGTGGTTCCCATGCGGACAACTCAGTGGACTTTCAGGAGTTCATGATCATGCCCGTTGGCGCCGACACTTTTCGCAACGGTATCCGGATGATCACCGAGGTGTTTCACAATCTGAAAACGATCCTCAGTGAAAAAGGATACAGTACGGCGGTGGGTGACGAAGGCGGTTTTGCACCCAACCTCAAGAGCAATGAAGAGGCCCTGGAGGTCATTCTTGCCGCTATCGAGAAGGCCGGGTACAAACCGGAAGACGACATCATGCTTGCCCTGGATCCGGCAACCAGCGAGTTTTATGACGCCGGTAAGAAGAAGTACATTTTCAAGAAAAGTGACGGCCGTGAGCTGTCTAGCGAAGAAATGGCCGATTACTGGGCCGACTGGGTGGCGCGGTACCCGATAATCTCCATCGAAGACGGCCTGGACGAGAACGACTGGGACGGCTGGAAGATCCTTACCGAAAAAATCGGCGACCGAGTGCAGCTGGTCGGGGACGATCTCTTTGTCACCAACACCAAACGGTTGAACCAGGGGATTGAAAAGGGGATTGCAAACTCAATCCTGATCAAGGTGAATCAGATTGGCACACTCACCGAAACGTATGAGGCGGTAGAAATGGCAAAACGCGCCGGTTACACTGCGGTTATCAGCCACCGCAGCGGTGAAACGGAAGACAACTTCATCGCCGATCTGGTTGTTGCCCTGGAAACTGGACAGATCAAGACTGGGTCCCTCTCACGGAGCGACCGCCTGGCCAAATACAACCAGTTGATGCGGATCGAAGACATGCTTGAACGAACTGCGGAGTACCCCGGCAGGAAAGCGTTCTACTCCATCAAACGCTGAGGTTCGCGCTCTGAGGTTGAGGCCTGCGCTCTGAGGCCGACATGCGTTAGAATTTGAAAAGCCCTCCATATGGAGGGCTTTTTTTATCAGAACTCTACGGTGAACCTGGGGAAGTGGCGCAAAACCGATGGACGCCGTACATCCACCCGGGACACCCTTGCCGCAGGCGGCCCTTCATGCAGCCACGACTCAAACAGAGCCAGATCGGCTCTTACGCCCTCTGCGTACACTTCAACCGTCCCGTCTCCCCGATTTTTCACCCAGCCGGTTATATTTTGCCGCCGGGCAAAATCACGAGCGTAGTAGCGAAAGGCGACCCCCTGTACGCGACCGTGAACGATCGCGTGAAAGGCCGCCCTGGGTTGGGTCATTCAGTCCGGACGAACCGACCTGTTTTCGGCCAGTTCTTCAATAAGCCCCGGAAGTGCCTCAAGATCAATGGGTTTCTTGATAAAACCGTCGACACCGGCTTCCCGGGCGCGACTTTCTGCGTCGGCATCGGCCATGCCGGTAATTGCGATAACGATCGGGCGCGAGAGGTTTTCATCCGCTTTGATCTGACGGGCCAGTTTGTACCCGTCTACACCGGGAAGGTTGATATCCAGAATAATGACATCCGGTCGTTGCTCAAGAATTGCCCGGCCGGCGTCATAACCGTCAATTGCCTGGGTAACTTTGAACTCGGGGTACTTCTTGTCCAGGAACTGTTTAATCAGGTCATTCAGAGCCTGGTCATCGTCTACAATGAGAACCTGCTCAATACGGGCCTGCTCGGCCAGTATCTCCCGCACCTCTTCGGGCATCCGCATACCCTGATTCTGCATGAACTTTGCCAGAACATCGGCGTACACCCGATACTGACCCCCAGGTGTTGTATATGCTTCCAGATGGCCCTGGCGAATCCAGTTGATCGCCGTCTGGTTTACTACATCGCAGAAGTTGGCAACTTCGTGTGCTGAAAAAACTCTCTTCTTTTTCTTTGCTTTTGCCATATATACCACCTTTATTTTACCGTTCTTATCCAAGTTTAATAAAAATATCTCAATAATGTCAACGAAAATGTTGCTGAATTTCCTTCATGGAGAAACCTCGACGTAACAGTCGAGAGAGCACAGTATGTCTTTGATCTACTGTCATGTCAGTAACACCGTTTGTACCGACGACTGCCCGGACCGTTTTCTCTATCTGTGATTTGAGGGCATCGTCAAATCCGCAGGGATGCTCCGCTTCGTACGCCAAAACGGCTCGGGCGGCGATATCACGATCGTAACCCCGTTTCGCCAACCCGGCGAGGACGTACGCCCTGCTGCGTCCGCTGCCGTACATCGCCGATCGGACCCAGCTTTCAGCGGCCCGCAGGTCATCCTGGTACCCTTGAGACTGTAATTCGTCCACCGCCTGAGTTCCGGCGGCGCGGGAAAACCCCTTCCTGATGAGTTTTCGAATCAACTCCTGCCGACTGTGGTCCCGTCGGGCAAGTAAATCCACCGCCGCCGGCTTCACAAAGAGATACTCGCTACGGCGAACCAAATCCTGCAGTCGCCCAAAGGTAGTAACCGTACCGGTCGTTCGATCGTCTACCCGGGCAAAAATATCTCCGGCGATATCAAAGCGAATTTTTCGGATGCGTTCCATTCTGGGACGGTCGTCATTTTGGGGAAGCCGAGAGGAAGACGAGAGGTTGTCGGGTGTGCGAAGGGGATCAAACCAGGCGTAGACAGAAACGCCCGCAGCAACGTGTGCATGCGGGCGAACTGCCTGTATGGTAACCGGGTGTCCCGGCGAAATATGCTTAGCGCTTGGAGAACTGGAACTTACGGCGCGCACCAGGCTGTCCGTATTTCTTCCGTTCAACCATACGGGGATCCCGAGTCAGGAATCCATTTGTCCGAAGGGCTTTTACGAGGGTGTCGTCGTAGTGAACCAGAGCACGGGCGATACCGTGCCGAATAGCACCGGCCTGTCCACTCTCTCCGCCGCCATGAACGGTAATCAAAACATCGAAATCACCGGTCTTATCCAGCACCGTCAGCGGCTGCCGGGCGATAATGCGGTTTTCTTCACGATGAAAATACTCGGCAGGTTCACGACCGTTGATGGTCATTTTGCCGCTGCCCGGACGGAGATACACCCGGGCCACCGACGTCTTGCGACGTCCCGTACCTAAAAACTGCTCCATAGGCTCAGGCCTCCTTTACCGGCGGAAGAGTAACTTCTTCCGGCTGCTGCGCTGAATGGGGATGATCACTTCCTGCATATACTTTGAGGTTGGTAAAGAGCTTCCGGCCAAGACGGTTCCGGGGAAGCATACCACGAACGGCGTGTTCCAGCGGAAACTCGGGGCGACGGGCCAATGCCTTCTCAAAAGACTCGGATCGAAGGGACCCGATGTAACCACTATGCCGGTAGTACAACTTCTGGGTCGCCTTGCGACCGGTGACCTCAACCTGGCCGGCGTTGATTATGATGACATAATCACCCACTTCCTGGTGCGGTGTATACTCAGGTTTTTTCTTACCCCGAAGGATGTCCGCCGCTTCCGTGGCAACACGCCCAAGGCGGTGTCCGGCTGCGTCAATGACATACCACTTTCGCTCAATGTCTTTTGGTTTTACGAATATCGTTTTCATAGTCTTACTCAACTTACGTAGTGAGGCGGTAATTTCTCATAGCGCCGGAGAAATGTCAATGACTCCGCTGAATGACGTGATGTGCGCCCCTTTTGTCACCGCCGGTACTGTCCGCGTCAGTCTTCCTTCTTTTCTTCGGCCTTTTTTGTTTCGGCTTCGGCTTTTTCAGCTTCGGCAGCAGCCCGAGCTTCTTCTTCTTCCTCTTTCTTCGCTTCCATTCTGTCCTTGATATCGGCAATACCGATCATGATTGCGATCAATCCGATAAAAAGTGCCAGAAGGGGGATACCACCGGCGAGCACCACCTTGACCTGGTCCCACCAGTTAAGCAACGCAAAAGAAACAGATGCAGGCAGTACCGCATATACCGCGAAGAGAACAAATACTATTCCGACAATCAGTGCACCCATACTATCACTCCTCCATGCATATCAGATACGTATACTTCGGATCATCGTTATGATTCCGGCGATGATAAATAGCAACGGTGCAATTCGCAACAGCAGCCAAAAAAGCGAAATACCACCTATGCGGACATCGATGACCGAGATAATACCAAAGCGATGTAATGTTTGGAAGGCCACATCGCCAAAATGGATGATCAATCCGATTATTACCAGCATCCACGCCGGTTCCCTCGTAAGAGACCAGAGCATAATGGCGGTAAATGCGACAACACCGGAAAGCACCAGATCAGTCACAAGAATACTCAGTTCTTCAGGCCCACCCACAACACATCCTTTCCCATTGCCTGCAGTCCGCCTGCTGCATACCGTCGGGAACAACCACAGGCGTTTGAGAATCAGGCGGTAAGATGATACCACATTTCAGAGCGTTTTCTCGGTTCGTTTCCCACCGGTTTTGTGCTTCCGGCCCAGCGTCCGGCCTAAGGCCCGGCCAGATCAGAGAATCGGGTATCATCCACACACCGGAACGAGAGTACCCCGGCGGTACAGACAGCCTCTGAGCAACCTCCAGACGGCGCAGGCACCCATCGGACCGCAAATAGGCCTCCAGAAGCTGGGCACCCCTTGTCAGCAGGGCAACCGCCACCGTCGGCAGCTCTTCCGGCTTCACACCGGCGGGGACAACCACTCCCGGAGCGGGCAGGACCAGATCCACCCTTTCAGAGCCCGGAACAGCCGTGGTAGGCAGCCACCGTGGATTTCCCGACAGACCTGGAGTGTTTCCATTGGTGATCTGAAACGCTCGATGGTCGCATCCGGCCAGTTCGGCAAGGACCCCAAGGGCCCGTTGTAACCTGCCGGGCCACGCCGTGGGAAAGGGCCCCCAGAGTCCCCTGTCAATTTCTTCTTTTGCGAGACGCCCATAGCCGTCGGGACGGTGCCCGAGAAAAGCCGCTCCATCGGCCAGCCAGACATCGAGATACCGGGTTCCATCCTGGTCATAGAGATACCGTTCACGGGCGCGCCGGACGATCTTATCGGGCGGCAGCCGGTAACGGCGAACCCCCGCGCTTACAGAGCCTGTTATGTCCAGAAATCGCCTCCCTCATCACCGGCAATCCGCTCAAGAGGAGTATAAGCCGGCAGAAACTGCGCCGTAGCTCCCGTCTCGAACTGTACCAGAACTACCGCTTCTGCCCCAGTGTACCACGCCCTGGTAACCACACCGGCGCCGTAGTTGTCATGATAGACCGTCGTGCCCCGGGGAAAGGGGTGATCCGGGGCGGCGGCCCCGCTGCCGCCCCGGCCCCCTGCCCCACCGGACCGCAACGCCGACAGGGCGCGTCGCTGGGCGCTCTGCGGTACCGCAGTTGATTCGGGGATCAGGTTCACCAACTCCTGCGGAATTTCTGAGAGGAACCGTGACGGAAGAAGGTCGGTCATCCGACCGTGGACCCGGCGGTACCGGCACGACGTAAGGTACAGTTCCTGTCGAGCCCGGGTGATGGCAACGTAGAAGAGCCGCCGCTCTTCTTCCAGCTCTTCCGGATCGTCATTACGGGGAAACAGCGTCTCTTCCAGCCCCGTTATCACGACCCGGTCAAATTCCAGCCCTTTAGTGTTGTGCATGGTGATAAGAACCACCCGCGCATCGGCGACGTCGCCCTGCTCTCTGGCGCTGTCCAGCTCTATCGCTTCCAGCATCTCGGTGAGACCGTCCTCTGTCGGTGGGTAAAGGGACGCCGCGTTTGACAGTTCTTCCAGGTTATGCAATTTCTGGGACCCCGACACTTCGTCCTGTTCCTTGTGGTACCGGGCCAGTCCGCTCCGGTCTAAAAGCTCCTCAACGATGGCGGCCAGGGTAGGAGGACCGTCATCTCCGGTGTTTTTCCACTGAGACACGCCTTCCTGTCCAATACGGCTGCGCAGGAAGTCTACCGTTTTCAGAAACTCAGCCAGAGAGGCGCCTGCTTTTTTGCTCAGCTCGGGAATAGTGTAGTCCGCCGCAGCTGAAAGGTCCCCTCCGGCGGACACGAGGTTCTGGAATATCTTTTCCAGCGCCTTCGCCCCAACACCCCGGGCCGGCTTGTTGACGATTCGTCGAAAGCTCACCTCATCTTTGGGGTTTGCCAGAAACTTCAGAAAGGCCACGGCGTCTTTTACCTCTTCCCGGTCGTAAAAACGCACCGCACCGACAATCACATAGGGAATTTCTTCCCGGAGCAGAGCCGTTTCAAATGGCCGAGACTGGGCGTTGGTACGGTACAGTACCGCCGTCTCACCGGGCTTACCCTGCCGTTCCGCTTCCCTGATCAGCCGGATGACAAAGTCCACTTCACTTTCGTGGTCTTCCAGCAGAAGAAGGTCCGGCAGCTCCCCGTCGGTACGGTCGGTAAAGAGCGTTTTACCCAACCGCCCCTCGTTGTTGGCCACAACCGCACCGGCCAGATCGAGAATGGGCGCCGTTGAACGGTAGTTCTGTTCCAGACGAATCACCTTGGTGTCGGGAAAGGTCTCGGGGAATGTGAGAATGTTCTGTACTTCCGCACCGCGAAAACGGTATATCGACTGGTCATCGTCGCCAACCACACAGACAAAAGAGCGGGAATCGGTCAAAGCGTAGAGCAGTCGGTACTGGGCAACGTTAGAGTCCTGATACTCGTCTACCAGTATGTACTGAAACCGCCGGCGGGTACGGTCGGCGACCAGAGGTTCCGTCTCAAGCAGCCGAACCGGTTTCATGATAAGGTCACCGAAATCGACGTTCCCGATTTCGTCCAGCCGTTTCTGATACGCCTGGTACACCCTGACAAACTCAGGATCACTGCTGATATCCGAAAGGTCGTCATCAGGACCGAGACAGTAGTCTTTCGCCCGACTGATGAGATGGTAGAACCGGGCCATAACGGCCCGCTTCTGTTCCGGAAACAGCGCCCTCAGAAGGGTAATTGAGTCTTCATCATCGTAGATGGAAAAACCCCGGGGCAGTCCGGCGATGTCGGCGTTTCTCCGTAAAAGCCAGGCGCCAAAGGAATGAAACGTCCGGATCGTCACATCCGAGGCGTGTTCAACCATCGACGCCGCCCGGCTCCGCATCTCTCCGGCGGCCTTGTTGGTAAAGGTGACCGCAAGAATGGACCGGGGATCCACCCCGAGCTCCCCGATGAGATAGGCGATTTTTACCGTAACAACCCGGGTCTTGCCGCTTCCGGCGCCGGCAAGTATCAGAAGTGGTCCATCCTGGTACAGAACCGCTTCGCGCTGCGCCGGATTCAGACCTGCCAGAGCCCTCTGAAGCTCAGGCGTCACCGCCACCTCCTGACTCAGCACCTTCGGCGTGCCGGCCCGAAGCGGCATGGGCCGTTTCCTCCAGCCAGTCCCGGAATTCCGTCATCCTGTCGGCTACCGTTCCAACTTTGGGAATGAGAAAGAGGTACGCCCGTTCCTCCCCCGGAATCACCCCGGCATGGCGAACCGTGTCGACCTGCCCCATCCGGTTCATCAGATTCTGTATCCACTTTCGCGATACCGGTGATGCGCTGTACAGATGAAACTTCCGGCCGCCCCACACAACGTCTTCTCTGTTCAGGGAGGCGGCGTTTTCAATACGGTTACCCATCATCTTTTCAAAACGGGAATCAATCAGATGCGCCTCTTCCCGAATCACCGTTCCCCGTTTGTTGAAAACAAAAAACGTCTGCATCCGGTCAAACCGCCGGATCAAAAGGGAAATCGGCAGGTACAGCAAACTCTGACGGGGCAAAATGGTGAGAGTCGTGTCAATTCTCCGTACCGAACGCATATTACCCGGCACAATATTGGCGTGGTACCCGGTTTGCCCACCGATATTGGTAAACTGCTGGTCCCGGGCGTTAAACACCTGCACCAGCGGGTCCAGAGCCGTCATGACAACCCGACGGTTAAACCGGCGGCCGAAGATGTAGCCAAAAGTAAGGGCAAGCGTAAATGCGACGAGAAAGTAAAACGCCGGTGTATACACGAGGTACTCGTACTGAAACATACCAACTCCTCAGAAAGATCAGGGGAACATAGAGGCCAAGTCATATCCTATTTCATAGGCCCTGTCCCGTCGATAGGGCTCCCAGGGAATCCGGGCCAACACAGGACGATCACTCATACCGTTAAACAGCTCAGCCTCCATCTCATCGGCAATTTCCCGTAAGCCGGGAGTGTATTTGTTGTTGAGAGCGACGTCTACCTTGATATTCAGGTCATTCAGCCCACTGAATATCCGCTGACTCTCCCGAAGACTGAGGTAATCCGGGTTAAACACCACGGCAACACGGCTGTCGCTGTTCTCCAGATGATCGGCAACCGCCAGATAGCGATCATAAAGCTCCTTCAGTTTCCGCATTACCGAGTCATCGGCTTCAGTGTAGGAAAGCTTTTCGCCGTCCGGTTTGAAGACTCCGGTAATGGAGTGGACCGTGTGTCGTTTATCCAGGATATCCCGCCGGATGCGCTGCA
>JBAYPC010000003.1:0-24036 GCA_041677905.1 Alkalispirochaeta sp.
GATGCCCCGGTCTTTACAGGTGGCGGCGATAAAGACGTTTTCATCGGTTATGGGCAGATTTTCGTCTTTCAGCCGTTTTTCTGCGGGTGCCCGTCCCTTGGTTTCATCCCGGTCGTTCATGACCCGGGGGCTTTCGGTGGTGGGCTCCATCTGAAGTTGTTCTGCAGCAAGTTTGACGATTTCCGGATCCGGTTCTGTTGGGGTCTTACCGTAATAGCCGAGGACCATCATTGCATATCCTTCGGCCAGTTTCTTCCAGGGGCCGATCATAACGTTGTTGAAGGCCTGCTGGAAGTAAAATTGGGATACCGGGGTTACGGAGGTGGCAAAACCACCGCGTTTTACAACGTCACGCATGGCGGCGATGATTTCCGGAAAGCGGTGCATGACGTTGTGGTCCCGCATCATCTGGGAGTTGGCCGTGAGGGCGCCGCCGGGCATGGGGGAAAAGGGGATCAGTGGCTCAGTTCGCAGTGCTTCCGGTGGGAAGAAGTAGTCTTTCATAGCCTCTTTGAAGATCTCTTCGGCTTCCAGGACTTTGTCGATGTCCACGTCCAGCTCGTAGTCGGTTTCTCTGAGGGCGTGCCACATGACGACGATGTCCGGCTGGGAGGTACCACCGGAAACGGGAGCCATGGAAAGGTCTATACCGTCAACACCGGCTTCGATGGCAGCGGTGTAGGTTGCAACGCCGGTACCGGCGGTGTCATGGGTGTGGAACCGGAGGGGTATGTCCGAGGGGAGGAGTTTTTTGGCTCCTTTTATCGTGTCGTAGACGACCCGGGGGATAGATGTACCGGAGGCGTCTTTTAGTACCAGGGAGTGAAACGGTATCCCCGCATCCATGAAGGCTTTGACCCGTCCGATGTAGTAGTCGGCTGTGTGGGCACCGGAAAGTCCCGGAGGGAGTCCCATGAGGGTAACGGTAGCCTCATGCTGGAGGCCCGCTTCGGCGATGCAGCGGCCGGAGTAGTCCAGGTTGTCGATGTCGTTGAGGGCATCGAAGTTTCTGATGGTGGTGATGCCGTGCTTCTTGAACAGCTCGGCGTGGAGTTTGATCATGTCCGACGACTGGCTTTCCAGTCCGACCACGTTGATGCCCCGAGCCAGGGTCTGAAGGTTTGTGTCGGGGCCGACCACTTTGCGGGCTGCGTCCATCATGTCGAAGGCGTCTTCATTGCAGTAGAAGTAGAGGGTCTGAAACCGGGCGCCGCCGCCTATTTCAAAGTGGTTCAGGCCGGCGGCTTTTGCCGCTTCCAGAGCGGGGAGAAAGTCCGGGGTAAGCACCCGAGCTCCAAATACAGACTGGAAACCGTCACGGAATGCCGTGACCATAACGTTGATTTTCTTTTTCACGAATTACTCCTCAAGATCGTTGTGTTTATTGTGTACTGTGGGTTCTGCCGGTGCGTTTGCGGTGTGCAACGACGGCGGCAAGAATGGCCGGGATATGGGCATCAATGGAACCTGCCGGGGCACCTGTTGCGGGGGAGCCGGTCGGGGCTGCCGGGGCAGGTGCGGGTTCGATTCGGCGCAGGATTGCCGACATGATATTCATAAGAAATACGAGCAGAATTAGAAAGGTAAAGACAATGGTCATACCGAGGACCATTAACTGCAGACCAGCTACGATCATCAAAGACTCCTTGTGGATGAATTGTTGGTATTGTACACGGAAAACAGGAGTGTGCGAAGGGGGGAGGTGAGTGGTATTACTCACCTCCCCGATGTGGTTTACGTGGGGTTTAGGTGGGGTTACTCAGGCGGTATAGGATCCGCTGGTGGCTATTCCTGTGCCGGTCCAGTCGAAGTGGTGAAACTCGCCTCGGGGGCCGCCGACCCGTTCATAGGTGTGGGCCCCGAAGTAGTCCCGCTGGGCCTGGATCATGTTGGCCGGCAGGCGCTCGCTTCGGTAGCCGTCGTAAAACGCCAGGGCCGAGGAGAGTGTCGGTACGGGTATGCCCGCCTGTACTGCCAGGGCGATGACCCGCCGCCAGGAGCTCTGGGCGTCGTCGATGACGTTCTTGAACCAGCTGTCCAGCAGCAGATTGGCCAGGTTCGGGTCTTTGTCAAAGGCCTCCTTGATGTACTCGAGAAAGACGCTGCGAATAATGCAGCCTTCCCGCCAGAGGAGGGCGACGTTTCCGTAGTCGATGTCCCACTTGTAGGTGTTGTTTGCCTCGCGGATCAGCATGAACCCCTGGGCGTAGGAGACGATTTTTGATGCCAGGAGGGCCTTGCGAAGGGCTTCCAGGAAGGTCGACCGGTCTTCGGTCAGCGGGGTGATGCCGCTGCCGGTGAGTATCCGGGCGGCGGCGACGCGTTCTTCTTTCAGTGCCGAGAGGGCCCGGGCAAAGACGGCCTCGACGATGAGGGTAACGGGGATTCCGGCGTCCAGGGCGTTGATGCCGGTCCACTTCCCCGTTCCTTTCTGACCGGCGGCGTCGAGAATGGTATCGACTACGTAGGTACCGTCTTTATCTTTGGTCTTGAGGATGTCGGCGGTAATCTCGATGAGATAGCTGTCGAGTTCGGTTTTGTTCCACGCGGTAAAGGTCTTGTGCATTTCGTCGTTGGTCATTCCCAGTCCCTGCTTCATGAGGTGGTAGGCTTCACTGATGAGCTGCATGTCACCGTATTCGATGCCGTTGTGGACCATTTTCACGTAGTGTCCGGCGCCGTCGGACCCGACCCAGTCGGCACACGCTTCGCCCTGCGGGGTTTTGGCGGCTATGGCCTGGAAGATCTCTTTCAGGTGGGGCCACGCTTGGGGGTTACCGCCGGGCATGATGCTGGGGCCGTGGCGGGCGCCTTCTTCGCCGCCGGAGACGCCGGTACCGACGAAGAGAATGCCCTTTTCTTTGAGTTCCCGGGTGCGGCGGATGGAATCGGGATAGTGGGAGTTGCCGCCGTCGATGATGATGTCGCCTGCTTCCAGATGGGGGAGCAGTGAGTCTATGAACTTGTCGACCACTTCACCGGCTTTGACCATCAGCATGATCCGCCGGGGCCGTTCCAGGGCGCCCGCCAGCTCTTCTATGGTGTAGGTGGGGGTGATGGTGTCCCGTCCTGCGGCGGGGCCTTTCATGAAGTCTTCGGTTCTTGAACCGGTGCGGTTGTAAACGGCTACGCTGTACCCTTTATCGTTCATATTCAGGACCAGGTTTTGTCCCATGACGGCCAGTCCGACCAGTCCGATCTGTGCTTTTTGTTTCGCCATACTTTTCTCCTTACTTACTGTCATAAAATTACTGTCATATCGTTTTATCAGTTTTCCATTCAGTCCTGAAATCGGTTTCGGTGGGCCCAGAGTCCCATGGCCGGTGCTGAGATGTAGTATATCCTTTCTCCGTCGGCCATGGTATTCCATCCGTCAACCAATTTTTTGGGGTCGTACCGTTTCTGGGTTTCTTCCAGGTCGGCGTATCCAAAACCGGCTCCTTCCACCTCTTCCTGTGTCAGTTTACCCGGGGCGTAGGTGATCTTGAACCGTCCTTCGCTGGAACCGTGTATGAGATGGGCTGCGGCGCTCAGGTTGTTCTGGAGTTCAGGGTTGTTTTCTACTGCCGCGAGGGTAGTTTCGGTGCCGTGATATCCGTATTTCCGGATGAGCCGGTCGATTTCCCGGTCTTCACCGAAGCTGCCGACTCCGGGGGCGAGAACGGTCAAGGCGCCGCCGTCGGCGATGGCCATGCGGCTGCGGTAGACCGACTTGTTGCCCAGCCAGGTGCTGTGAAACTCGGCGGGGTCCAGCCAGGTCACTACGTGGTCCGGTGCCTCGTCCAGCATGGTGAAATTTACCTCAAGGGCCAGTGCCGACGCCTGGTAGAAGCAGTCCAGGCCGCGTCCGGCGAAGAGGCCGCGTACGACCAGTTCATCTCGGCCGTCCGGCGAGAGGTCTCGGCCGACGACGGTGAGAATGTACACCACCGGCAGGTGGTTCATGTGGTGGTGGGCGGCGTAGTTGAGAACGGCCCGTACCGGGTTGTCCGCCCGGCCCATGATGCGCTCCATGCCGTACACGGCGCCAAGGAAGTGGCTTTTGTTGATGCCGTCCACTCCGCCGGTGCCGACGAGGAGGTTTTTGGAGTGGTTGGCCATGCCGATAACCTCATGGGGAACTACCTGGCCGATGGACAGGATCATGTCGTGGCCGCCCTCTGCGACGAGGCTGTTCACCTGGGCGGGCCAGGGCCAGTCCAGGGTACCTTCACTCTGTTCTTTGATGAAGTCGGCGGGTACTTCACCCAGGGTGACCAGGTCGTTGCGCCAGTCGTGGGGCCGGAAGAGGGTGTCAGGGATTCCGGGGAACATGAGTTTTCGCTCGGCCGCACTGACCGGTCGGTGGGTACCCAGGGCGGGAAGGACGTCGGTCAGTTTGTCACCGGTAAGGTCATGTACCATGGAGGTGATCTGTCCGGCGTAGGAGTGAAAACGGGTGAAATCGGGGGGTACGGCCAGTATCTTTTTTGCCGGTCCGTAGTGGGTGAGTATCTCGGCTACCGCCGAGCGGATGTCATTGGGATTTAAGCGGGCGTCTTTGCCGCCCCATTTCAGGACTTCTTCCATGTGGTCATTATAGCCTGTGTTTGACCGCACCGTGTAGTGTTGCTACTTTGAAAACGGGAGTGTTCTATGGCAAAGATTATAGATATAGAAACCCTGAAGGCGAAAATGGACCGAGGGGATGATTTTTACCTTGTGGAGACGTTGCGGTCCCAGGACTACGATGAGTGGCATCTTCCGGGGGCGATAAACATACACTTCAACAAGATAGGGAAAGAGGCGCGCGATCGGTTCAAGAAGGGCGACGAAATTGTCGTCTACTGTCACGACGAGGAGTGCCGGGCAAGTATTATCGCCGCGGAAAAGCTGGAGAAGCTGGGCTTTGAGAAGGTTTATGACTTTTCCGGCGGGAAAAAGGCGTGGAAGGCTGCGGGATATCCGACGGAATAGGGCTGAGCCCGGTGGGCCCCGTGAGGGGGGTTGCCCTGGGCTATTGTGGTCTGGTCACTGCGGAACAAAGTTTATATAGAAGATTGACAGTGGCTCGGGTTGGCCCTACCGTGATGTATGTGCAGGTGGCGGCTCGTTCTATTTCTGGTGGTTATTGCGGTGCATGTTGTGGCGCCGTTGATGTTGCCACCGGGTAGGGTGCCGGAAGTTGCCGGGCAGTGGATTGGGTATGCGGTTCCGGCTTTGGGCGTTTCGGCTCTTCTTTCAGCGGTCTTTCTTTTTTCGCTTCCTCAGACGTTTTACGTTGTTACGTTTCTGATTCAATGGCTGCTTTTGTACGTGGTGGGGTTGCCGTTGGGTGACTGGATTGGACTGGAACTGGTTTTGTCGGTAGCGCTGATTGTCCAGTTTGCTGTAACTGTCGATCCCTATGCCTCCTCGGTTGTGGCGGTTGGGGCTATTGTTTTTATGGCGGTACAGCAGGGTTCGGCGAGTGCGTGGTCTGTTTCGCTGCTGCCGGTACCGACGGGTGATGTTGTCGGGTATATGTTGGTCAATCTTGCGGCGTTGGCTATGGCGGTTACGGTTCACGTCCTGTTTGAACGGTTGCGGTCGGTCCGCACGGTCAGTGGCGAAAAGGACTCGGTAATACGACGTCTGGTTGACGCCAATATGGAGTACCAGCGTTTTGCCCTGGAGGTGGAAAAGACGACTCTCCAGGCGGAACGGGAGCGGATCAGTCGTGAAATTCACGATACGGTGGGGTACGCCTTTACCAACCAGCGGATGATGCTGGAGGCGTCGACTGTACTGTTTGAACGGGACCACAAGCGGTTGAAGGAGCTTATTCTCCACGCCCAGGAATCTCTTACGGAAGGCTACCAGCATGTACGATCGGCTTTGCGAGCGCTGCGTAATGTGGGGGTCGCCATGCCGGGGCTTAACTCTCGGATACACCAGTTGACTCAGCAGTTTTCCCGCGTTTCCGGTGTGGAGGTCCGTTATGAAGCGGGCGGTTTTTCCGGCACTGGTATTCCGGACCTGGACCAGGCTCTGTTCCGTTCGGTCCAGGAGGGTATCACAAACGCGTTCTGTCACGGGGCGGCCCAGAAGGTGATGATCACCCTGGTGCGCCGGGACGGGGCGGTTCATCTGCGGGTTCTGGATGACGGCCGGGGCAGTGAGGAGGTTCAGGAGGGTATCGGGATTACGGGGATGCGGGAACGGTTGGGTCCTTTCGGCGGGAAGGTGAATTACCGCAATCTGTCGCCGGGATTTGTCCTTGAGGTGGATGTGCCGCAGGAGATACCGCAGGAGGTGCCGCGGTGAACATCGCCCTGGTGGACGATCAGCGTCTGTTTCTGGAAAGCCTGCAGGCTATTCTTGAAAATGTGGATGGGGATTTTTGTATTGTGGGAACGGCTGAGGACGGTGTGGAGGCCATTTCCATGGTGGAGCGGGTGAAACCGGAACTGATTCTCATGGACGTCCGCATGCCGCGGATGGATGGGGTATAGGCTACCCGTCGAATCCGGCTGCGGTTTCCCAGGACTAAGATCGTGATGCTCACGACTTTTGAGGACGATCAGTACGTGCACGACGCCATGCGGTACGGCGCTTCGGGGTACCTTCTCAAGTCGATTTCGACGGATGAACTGCTTACGGCGATTCGGGCGGTTCAGGCAGGTGTGGTAACGATAGACCCCCATGTGGTTATGCAGCTTATGCGCGGTAAACGGGAGTCCGATGGGGGTGGGGTGGGTGTTTCCGACCAGCCGCCGGAGTGGTTTGACCGGCTTAGCCGCAAGGAGCGGCGTATTCTTGCTTTGGTTGTAGCGGGATACCACAACCAGGAGATTGCCGATCAGGTTCATGTGGCGGATCAGACTGTGCGGAATTACATCAGTCAGATATACGAAACTATGGGTGTTTCCGACCGGCATATGGCCATTCGGGTTGCCCGGGAGTCGGGGCTTTTCTGATGATGGAGCTTTCCTGATGATAAGTACAAAACGAGTACAATAGCAGTACAACTGTAGGATTGCGGGAATGGGGTTTCGACCCCACGCTGATGGTACGACTTTTCAAAAAGGAGAGGTATATGAAGACTGTACGAACCATCGTTATTGCAATGGTCCTGGTTGGGCTTGTGCTTCCGGTTATGGCCGGTGGAAAAGGTGAAGCCCCAGGAACATCGGCGGATGCGGTAGAGATCACGCTCGGTTCCTGGCGTGTCGACGACGTGGAACAGATGAGCAGGCTCATTGCTGCGTTCAACAAGGAGCACCCGGAAATTGCGGTGCGGTTTGATCCTACGACTCCTCCCGACTACAACGCCACGCTGCGGCTGCAGCTGGAATCGGGAACGGCACCGGATGTCTATTACGCCCGCAGTTACGCCACGGGACAGGAGCTGTTTTCTGAGGGGTATATGCTGGATATGAGCGACGCCGAGTTTGTTGCCCAGCGGTACGACGAAGGCTCTCGCGCTCCCTGGCAGATGGATGACGGGCGGCAGTTTGCCATGCCGTTGGTTGCGGTAAGCCACGGTGTCTACTACAACAAGGACCTCTTCAGCGAACTGGGGCTCAAAATTCCCGTAACCTGGCAGGAATTTTTGAACGTTGCGAAGAAGATCAAGAACGCCGGTTATATTCCCGTTGCCAACGGTCTTGCCGATGAGTGGGATATTGCCGAAGTGGTGTGGATGAACATCGCCCCCGGTTTTCTTGGTGGACGGGAAGCGCGGCTGGCCTACGAGGCGGGTGAGCGACCGTTTAATGATCGTGCCATGGTGAGCGTTTTTGAGGCGATGGCCTCCTTGACGCCGTATCTGCCCGATGGGTACCAGGCGATCAGCTACAACGACAGTAAGGCCCTCTTCCTTCTGGGTGAGGCGGCCATGTGGTTTGACGGGTCCTGGACGATCAGTGAGTTTGAAGCGTCGAACCCAGATTTTGACTGGTCCGTATTTGCAGCGCCCGCACCAACGGCGGATGCCCAGGTTGTTACGTTTCATCCCGACGCCGGTGTGGCCATCAATCCGAAGAGTAAGCATATAGATGAGGCGCTGGTCTTTGTAGAGTGGCTGTCCGGTGCTGAGGCGTCAAAGGTGTTGGGAAATGAGCTGGCCGGGTTCTTCCCTATGGTTGCCAAGGCACCGACGTTGAGCAACGAGCACGCCAATGAGTTTCTGGCGCTTAACAAGGGTCGGCCTCTGGATGTGCGTTTCCCCTGGCCGAAGCTGATGAACGGTGATCCCAGTGCGTATAACCTGATTCAGCAGGGATCCGTTCAGGTGATTACCGGAGAAATCACCCCACGACAAGCTGCGGACAACATGCAGAAGGGTATTTCTCAGTGGTACAAACCGGCGATGTAATGTGAGTAATCAGTAAAGCGGGATGGGCGCCACAGGCGGCAGGCGGCAGGCCGCAGGCCGCAGGCCGCTGGGCGCCCATTCCATTTGTGCTTATTCACACGGAGGAATCATGCACCAACGCCCACGGACAACGGCTCTCTTTCCGGTCTGGATCTGGTATATGCTGCCCGGTCTGATTGTCTATACCCTCTTTATGGCGATACCTCTTTTCAAATCTCTGCAGTTGAGTCTCTACACCGGGAGCGGTTTTCGCATAGAGACTTTTGTGGGTTTTGACAACTACCGCCGGCTGTTGACCCAGGGGGAGGTAGCCCGCCGTTTCTGGGGTGCCTTTGGAAACACCTGGATATTCTTTCTGGTTCACATGATTGTGCAGAACTCCCTTGGACTGCTGTTCGCGCTTCTTCTGAGCTCGGAGGCACTCAAATGGAAGTCTGTCTATCGGACTATCATCTTTATTCCGGCCACTCTGGCTATTGTTGTAACTGGGTTTCTGTGGAAGTTGCTGTTGAATCCTCAGTGGGGTGCGGTAAACATCTTTCTGAAAGGGGTTGGTCTGGAGTCTCTTGTGCGTCCCTGGCTGGGGTTGGAGGGGACGTCGCTCATCGTGATTTCGCTGGTCTCCAGCTGGCAGTGGGTGGGTATTCCCACGATGATATTTTTAAGCGCCCTGCAGAGCATCTCATCGGACGTTTTTGAGGCGGCGGATATCGACGGGTCCAGTGCCTGGTCTACGTTCTGGAGAATAAAACTGCCGTTGATCTGGCCGATTATGGGAGTTGTGGCAATTCTGACTTTTACCAACAACTTCAACGCCTTTGACGTGGTCTTCGCCATGGCCGGTGCCAACGGGCCGCCGGGGTATTCGACGGACATCCTGGGCACCTATTTTTACCGCGTCGGTATTGCCGGTGAGCATCCGGTGGGTATTCCCGACATGGGTCTGGGGGCGTCGGTTGCGTCGATTATCTTTGGAGTACTTTTTGTCGGGGTGCTCTTGATGCGCAGTGTATTCCAGTCGGACGGAACGGATGGAACCGGAAAGTAGGGAGTAAGGAGAGTCTATGGCACAGGTTCAGATACGGAGCCGTCACATCTGGTCGCACCTTGTTCTCTCAGTCTGGTCGGTTCTGGTTCTGTTTCCTCTGTGGATCATGGTCATAAACTCGTTTAAGACCAAACTTGCAATTTACAAAAGCCCGTTTGGCCTTCCCGACCAGTGGACTCTCAACGGGTATATCTCGGTTTTTTCCCGGTCCAGTTTTCCCCGCTATTTTCTCAACAGCATTGTGGTGACGACGGTCTCGATTGTGGGGGTTATTCTGCTGGCATCTCTTGCGGCGTACGCAATTGTACGCTGGAAGAGTCGGGTCTCGACGGCGGTGTTTCTCTTCTTTTTGGCGGGTATGATGATTCCGATACGGATCGGCAGTATCAACCTGCTCATGATCATACGAAGTCTGGGGCTGCTGGATAAGCTGGTGGGGCTCTTTCCTATCTATATAGCCATGGGCATGCCGATCGGGGTGTTTGTCCTGACCGAGTTTATGCGTTCAGTACCAACGGAGTTGATTCAGGCGGCGTATATTGACGGGGCGGGTAACTTCCGTATCTTTCGCCAAATTGTTCTGCCTCTGACAAGACCGGCCATGGCCACGGTGGCAATTTTCAATCTGGTTGTCCTCTGGAACGATCTCTGGTTCCCGCTGATTTTTATCCGCAGTGAGTCCCAGCGGACTTTGATGCTCGGTGTCACCCGGCTATTTGGTCAGTACCAGACGGACTGGACGCTGATTCTCGCTACCCTGACGGTAGCAACGGTGCCGATTGTGCTGCTCTATGTTCTGATGGCAAAGCAGTTCATCGCCGGGCTTACCGCCGGGGCGATCAAGGGGTAAAGGGGCGATGAACGGGCGCGGGGACCGGGGCGCCAGGATCAACCCCGGTGCTGGGCGACCATTTCCAGCTGTGCCTCCAGAGAGGCGGCGACGTCGGCGATGGCCTGTACAACCTTGGAGATGGCCTCTATTGATTCGGTGATTTCTGCGGTAACCCGGCTGAGTGTGAGGCGCGCGTGATCCAGCGTTGTGGCGGCAGTTGTCACGCCGGACTGGGTTTCCCGGGTTTCCTGGCTGAGGTCCCGGACGGTGTGGGTGATATCCTGGAGGGCTGAGACCGCCTGGAGTATCTCCCGGCCACCTTCGTCCAGCTGGGAGTTGGCCGCTGCGATCTGGGAAAACGCCTGGCGGACGTCGGAGAACCCGTCGGCAGCCGATTTGTAGGATGAGGCAGTCCGCTCTACCGCTCCCCGGGCATCGTCGATGGATGAAACGATGGTGTTCACCTGTGCTTTTATCTGGTTTACTTCGGCACTGGTCTGTTCCGACAGGTTCCGTATCTCGCCGGCAACGACTGAAAATCCCCGGCCCGATTCTCCGGCATGAGCCGCCTCTATGGCCGCGTTCATAGCCAGCAGCTGAGTCTGAGAGGCGACGTTGGCGATGACGCCGACCATTTTGTGTATCTGATTTCCGGCATTTCCGAGGCGTTCAATGGTCTCTGAAAGGAGCCGGGCCGCCTGCTGTGCCTCTGAGACGTCCCTGTTGACACCGTCTATATTCTGACTCTGCCGCTGTACGATCTGGTTTACATTGGTGATGTTGGCCACCATCTCTTCGATAGACGCGCTGGACTCAGCTACGTGGCTGGCTTGATCAGTTGCCTGTTCGGCCAGTTTTACCATTTCTTCCTGGGTTCGCTGGGCGGCGTTGTTGATATCATGGTTGGCCGAGTCCACCACCTGTTCGGTCGACACCAGGTTCTCCAGGGATTCGCGGATACGGTTGACCATTGTAAGAGCTTCTTCGGCACTGGTGGTCAGGCGGGATCCCGTGTTGAGCTGTTCTACCGTCCGGTTCAGAAGATCAGTGGTACGTTCCTGCGCCTCTTCCCAGTCTCCCTTTGTACGGGCGATTTCGTGCATTCGGCCTAGCTGATTGCGGATTCCCACTACGAGAAATGCACTTTCAACGACAATCCATCCGACGTGTTCCAATGAACGGAACAGTTGTAGATCTGCGAGCCCATAAATGGACTGGGGCAGGAAGAGCCCCCGGACGATATGGTCGACGGCTGTGACGGCGGTGGCCACGGCGATTACCTTCCAGTCCCGGTAGAACGACAGGATTGCAAGGCTGCCGAATATGTGGAAATGGGATTCGATTCGACCGCCGGTGATATGTATGATAACGACAGAGAAGAGGAGCTGGGACACCGCGGCTATGTAACGGGTCGTTGGCTGCGACGGGGCTGCCCGAATGAGCCACCACGGGCCGGCTGCAAGAAGTCCTCCCATCACAACGGCGACGATCTGGTGGATCTGAACTTGAGGAGTTGCCCCGATCCAGGTGCGGGGCGTTACAAAGACCGCTAGAAGGACCACAAACAGCCACTGTGCCAGGAAGAGCCACTGCAGAATACGGCCCGTCTCCACGGCATTTTGGTTGAACGATTTCCAGAAGAGTACATCAGCACGCGGCATATTCAGTCCTTTTTTGTTGCGGTACGGATGAACCGCCGTCTACCAGCATGTACCCACGCTGAATTGAGGTTTGGTTATGTAACGACCGAACTTTTTTATTTGCTTCATCAGAATCACTGTATTCGGGATTATTATAATAGAGGGAATAAGTTAGGTCCAGAAGAAATGGTTGGGAAGGGAGGATCAGGAGAAAGGGACGGCGCAGCCGATACAAAAACGGGCCGCCGGGTAAACCCGGCGGCCCTCCACGTACTGAAGTGGATACCACACAGACCTTAGTGGTCTTCCCAGTCCATGGCCTTTTTGACTGCCTTCTGCCAGCCTTTATAGAGGGTATCGCGTTTTTTTGCGTCAAAGGTCGGCTCAAATTTGCGTTCCAGCTCAAAGGCGTCCACTAGTTCGTTCTTGCTGCCCCAGAAACCGGTGGCGAGTCCCGCGAGAAAGGCAGAACCGCGAGCGGTTGTCTCGACGATCTTGGGCCGCATAACCGGTACACCGAGGATGTCGGCCTGGAACTGCATCAGGAAGTCGTTCATGGACGCACCACCATCAACTTTCAGTTCCTTGCCCTTTATCCCTGAGTCTTTTTCCATGCAGTCCACTACGTCCCGCGTCTGATAGGCGATGGATTCAAGGGCTGCACGGATGATGTGATTCCGGTTTGCACCACGGGTTATCCCGACGATGGCTCCCCGGGCGTACTGATCCCAATAGGGTGCACCGAGACCGACAAACGCCGGAACCATGTACACTCCACTGGTGTCTTCAACTTTCCCGGCCAGATAGCTGGTATCCGCCGCGTCATGGACGATTTTCATCTCGTCCCGGAGCCACTGAACGGCTGCGCCGGTTACGAAGATAGAACCTTCCAGAGCGTATTCAACCTTTCCGTCCAGACCCCAGGCAATGGTGGTCAGAAGACCGGTCTTGGAAGGAACCGGTTTCGTTCCGGTGTTCATGAGGATAAAGGAACCCGTCCCGTAGGTGTTTTTGGCCGTTCCGACTTCAAAGCAGGCCTGACCGAAAAGGGCGCCCTGTTGGTCACCAATTGCCGCTGCGACGGGGATTTTTGCCCCACCGAACGTCGCTTCGTCGGTGTGTCCGTAGACTTCACTGGAAGGACGAACTTTTGGCAGCATTGACTTGGGTACACCCAGTTCTTTAAGGAGTTTTTCATCCCAGTCCAGCGTCTTGATGTTGAACATCAGCGTTCGGGATGCGTTGGAATAGTCGGTGACGTGTACTTTGCCGCCGGTCAGTTTCCAGATCAGCCAGGTATCGACCGTTCCAAAGAGAAGCTCACCCTTGTCGGCTTTCTCACGGGCGCCGGGAACGTTGTCCAGCATCCATTTCACTTTTGTTCCGGAGAAGTAAGCGTCTATGACCAGACCGGTGTTCTCTTTAACGTACGCTTCAAGGCCTTTGGCCTTCATGGCGTCGCAGATGCCGGCGGTCCGGCGGTCCTGCCAGACGATACCGTTCATGATCGGTTTGCCTGTGCTCTTCTCCCAGACAATTGCGGTTTCCCGCTGGTTGGTGATGCCGAGACCGGCAATTTCATCCGGTTTGGCACCGACTTTTTCGATAACCTGCCGGGCCACACCACTCTGAGTTGCCCAGATTTCCATTGGATTGTGCTCGACCCAGCCCGGTTTGGGGTAGATCTGGGGGAATTCCTGCTGTGCTACAGAGGCAATATCGCCTTTGTGGTCAAACAGAATCGCCCGACTGCTGGTGGTACCAGCGTCAAACGCCATTACATATTTTTTTGCCATTGTGATTTAACCTCCACGTAAGCAAGTGCGGTTCTGAGAGAACCGCCTGACATCCGGTTTCTCCGGCCGGGCAGCCGACCGGAGAGGCAACTGCGTCCTTCTATGAGAGATTCTGGACGAAAATCCAGATAAAAGAACCGAGGACACCACCGATGATGGGGCCTACAACGGGGACCATCGAGTATCCCCAATCACTGCTTCCTTTACCCTTGATGGGGAGGATGGCGTGGGCGATACGGGGACCCAGGTCACGAGCGGGGTTGATGGCGTATCCGGTGGGACCACCGAGGGAAAGACCGATCGAGAAGATCAGAAAACCGGTGATAAAGGGACCCACACCGGCGTCGACGGTCTGTACCAGACCCTGTGCACCACCCAGAGTGTGACCGATACCAAGAATACCGAACAGGAGCATAGCGGTACCGACGATCTCGGTAAGCAGGTTCCAGCCGGTGTGACGGATTTGTGGAACCGTCGCAAAGGTAGCCAGCTTTGAAACCGGGTCTTCCGTCTCATCGTAGTGCTGCTTGTAGGTGAGATAGACGACCACTGCCCCAAGAATACCACCGATCATCTGGGCGACGATGTAACCGGGCACCAGCGCCCACGGGAAGCTCCCGATAGATGCCAGTCCGATTGTGACAGCGGGGTTGATGTGACCGCCTGAGATCCACCCGATAGAGTAGACCGCAAACGCAACGGCGAGTCCCCAGCCGGTGGTGATGACGATCCAGCCGCTGGCATTACCTTTGTTCTTGTTAAGAACAACGTTTGCGACGACGCCGTCACCGAGGAGAATGAGTACGAACGTTCCGACGAACTCGGCAAGGTACATTCCCATTGGAGTGAAATCCATGTGTGCCTCCAGTTAGAATAGAGATTTGTTACGGTGGTACAACTGTCACTGACGTTTGTAACCACCCTTGAGAAAATGCTACACCCGTTTTGAGAAACCGTCAACAAAAGTTTACACACACGTAAAAACAAGATGAAATATCGATAATTACCGTCCTATTAAACAGATAGACACCAGACGCAGTGGCGTCCACGTGTGTTAAACTGAAAATAATTTCGGGAAGGCGGTGAGTCATCGCAAAATATTCGTTGACAAATGTTCACCACCCGATTACGATTGTTACAGAAACCAATCCCCACAGATCTGAGGTAACGTCGTGAATAAAGTAAAGAAATTCGACGTGGTGATTATTGGTGCCGGTGTTATCGGTTCAATGGTCGCCAGAGAACTTTCCCGGTACAAGCTGTCT
The DNA here is from genome assembly GCA_041677905.1 of Alkalispirochaeta sp. Taxonomy (GTDB): domain Bacteria; phylum Spirochaetota; class Spirochaetia; order DSM-27196; family Alkalispirochaetaceae; genus Alkalispirochaeta. The sequence continues at coordinate 14,920 of JBAYPC010000003.1, forward strand.
GTAGCGGTGCTGGAGAAGGAAGTTGATGTTGGAATGGGGCAGAGCTCCTCCAACAGTGCGATTATCCACTCCGGCCATGACCCGGAACCGGGCACCATGAAAGCACGTATGAACGTACGGGGTAATGAACTCTGGTACAAGATCGTCCCCGAACTGGATATTCCCCTGGAGAAGACGGGGGCCCTTATCGTGGCGGTAGGGCCGGAGGAGCAGGCCGGTTTGTACCCTCTCCTGGAACAGGGCCAAAAAAACGGTGTCTCCGGGCTGGAAATACTCTCTCGGGAGGACGTTCTATCTCTGGAACCCCATTTGACCGGTGACGTCACCGGGGCGCTGAGTACTCCCACTGCCGGAATTGTAGACGCATTTCAGGGGGTGCTGGGACCGGCGGAAAACGCCGCTATGAACGGTGTGGAGTTTATCCTCAATGCGGAAGTCCAGGGCGTTGTCGTTGAAGACGGGACGCTGAAAGCAGTCGAGACAAGCCAGGGTCCCGTTGAGGCGACTTGGTTTATAAACGCCGCCGGTATCCATTCAGATGAGATTCTTCATATGGTCGGAGACCACCCTGACTTTCATATCTCTGCACGCCGGGGGGAGTACTTTGTATTTGACTCGTCGGCGTTTCGGGTAAGTAACGTCATCTTTCCCATGCCGAGTGAAAAGGGAAAGGGTATTCTCGTTACCACCACAACTCACGGAAACACGATGATCGGTCCCAACAGCAATGTGATTGAAGACAAAGAGGACCACTCGGTCACCGAAAGCGGGATGAGCGAGATCCTCGACGGCGCCCGCAGGCTGGTGCCGATGATCTCACCCCGGCATGTCATAAGCACCTTTGCCGGATTGAGAGCGACGGGAAACTACAAGCCCCCCGGTCACGGGAAAGATTTTCTTCTGGAGGTCTCTAAATCAGTCAAAGGTCTAATAACCCTTGCCGGTGTTGAATCTCCCGGCTATGTGTCCGCCCCGGCAATTGCCGAGTACGTAGCTGAGATGCTGCGTGGTGAGGGGGTTGTCCTGGAGGAGAAACCGGATTGGAACCCCAAACGGAGCCGGATTCCCCGTTTCAAGGACATGAGTCACGACGAGCGGAAGGAAATAATCCGGGAGAATCCAGCTTACGGACGTATTGTCTGCCGATGTGAAGAGGTGACCGAAGGCGAAGTGCTACAGGCCATTCACTCTCCCATCCCGGCAACTACCTATGACGCCATAAAAAGGCGCACCTGGTTGGGTACCGGCAGATGTCAGGGTAGTTTCGACTATCCGCGAACGATGGAAATACTGGCACGGGAACTCGGCATGTCCATGACGGAAATCACAAAAAAAGGTCCGGGGTCAGTCTTTTTGTACCGTCGGACAAAAGAGGGAGTAGTCTGATGGAGGTCAATACCGATTACGATGTCATTGTTATTGGAGCCGGACCGGCCGGTCTGGCCGCCGCAATTGAGGCGTACAACGAGAACAAGAGTAACGTTCTGTTGATCGAGCGAAATGACAGTCTGGGGGGAATACTGCCGCAGTGCATTCACAACGGATTTGGTGCCATCAAATTCGGGAACGATCTTCCGGGACCGGAATACGCTGTTCGATACGAAGAGCAGCTGCGTGATCTCCCCGTCGAGATCATGCTGGACACGATGGTCGTGGACCTGACGCCGGACCTGGATATATACACGATGAACAGCACTCAGGGGTACCGCCATTTCCGACCTCGGGCAGTCGTGCTGGCCATGGGGTGTCGCGAGCGTACCCGCAGCCAGATTCGGTTGCCCGGTACCCGGGCCGCCGGCATTTATACGGCCGGTACGGCCCAGCGGCTTGTCAATATCGAAGGGTACATGCCGGGAAACGAAATCGTAATTCTCGGCAGTGGCGACGTCGGCATGATCATGGCACGGCGTTTTACCATTGAAGGCGCCCGGGTCCTGAGTGTACTGGAGTTGCTTCCCTACCTTACCGGTCTGAGACGGAACTTCGTGCAGTGCCTCCAGGACTACGACATTCCCCTTCATCTGAGTACCACGGTGAACAAAATCTACGGCGAACGGCGGGTTGAGGGAATTGAAACGGTCAAGGTAGACGAACACCTCAACCACATCTCCGGCACCGAGAAGTTCATCAAATGTGACACCCTGGTGTTGTCGGTTGGTCTGATTCCCGAAAACGAACTGTCCCGGAAGGCCGGGGTGCAGCTTGATCCGCATACCAACGGTCCTATCGTCGATTCAGATATGGCCACCAACGTTCCCGGCATCTACGCGGCGGGTAACGTGGCCGGGATATACGACCTGGTGGATTATGTCAGCATGGCCGGTGAGGTTGCCGGCCGAAGTGCCGCGGTCTGGGCATCAAAACAGAAAGTGGCGGCAAAAGCACAGGCCGAAGAAGAAAGGCCGTCGATTACGATCAAGCCGGGCGCCAATGTCGGGAGTGTTATTCCCCAGAAAGTCTACTTTGACGACCTTGACGGACGTGATATTTACCTGAACATGCGGCCCAACGCGTTACTGGAACGGGCGGTAAAGGTAGAGCTGTCCCTAGATTCAGAGGAGATCATGAGCTTCCGGGAGAAGTACGCCCGACCGGCGGAGATGATCATCCGCAAGTTGAAACCCCGGGACATCGATAAACTGAAAGCGGCCGGCGGTCACGAACTCATTGCCGGAATTTCCTGACGGTTTGGGCGATAAAGATTGGACGAGAAGGATTAGAAGAGATGAAGATATCAAAAGAGGGCGATTACCGGAGGCGAACAGACATTTGTCTTCGCTGTCCCCAGGGGTGCGAAGTTGAGACTCTGCTGGGACCGAATGACGAAATCCTGAACATCACCGGGAACAAATGCAAGCTGGGCGTTGCCTATGTTGAACAGGAGATCAAAGATCCGCGGCGGGTGCTGCCGACCAGTATCAGGGTGAAAAACGGCGTTCGGCCGCTGGTACCGGCGTGGACTCCTGAACCGATGCCGAAAGGTCTGCTCCTGGAACTGGCCGAAGAATCGCGGGAGATGGAAGTAGAGGCACCGGTGCATGTGGGAGACGTGATCGTGGACAACTGGCGCGGTCTGGGAGTTCGCCTGGTGGCGAGTGGGCACGTTCCCCGGGGTAGGTGATACTAGAGGGGAGGCGTTGTTACGGTTGAAAACCGCGCAGCAGCGAAGCGGTGTGCCTGTCGATCACGAGGTCACTGACATATCCCGCCTCAAGGACGGCGTGCAGGGCCGGAACCTTGTCCGACCCCGACGCGATACAGACAGAGTGTTTTACCTGCCGGTAAAACTCCAGCGGGGGGCCACTGGCCCGTTCGTTTACGGACAGATCGTTGTATGACCCGTCGGACCGGAAAAACACCCCCGCCAGATCACCGACGATGCTGTGATCAAGGAGGACCCTGCGTTCTACATTGTCGTCGAGTCCGGCGTGAATCAGGGTTCGCTCCCAGGTGAGATGACCGATACCCACGCTGAAGATGTAGACGTCGGCCTTTTGCTGGTATTCCCTGGCGAGCCGTATGGATGGTTCGTCCCACATGCGGCGACGGGTTTCGGTGTCAAAAAAGACGAATGGAACGGGAAAGAGCAGAAGCTCCGCATCCAGAATGTCTCCAAATGGTTGGAGAATTCCTGCGATATAACCGATACCCGTTGGTCCGGCGACGGTATTGCCCTGAAGTTGAACAACCCTGATACCGCGATACCCCCGTCGTTTCAGGTTTCGGGCGGTCAGAGAAACGGTTTCACCGGCGGCAACACCGACAATCTGGTTATTACTGAAGACATTGTCGGCGAGATAGGCCGCTGCCGCCTGGGTGACCCGGTTGAGACATTCTGCGGCGGAGCAGTCCTGCGTCACGTTGACGATATGAAGGTTGGTGAGACTGCGGTACCGGGTAGTCAGGTCCGCCACCAGCGGATCAGCCGCGTCCCTTCGGTCTACAACGCGAATTTCCACAATACCCTCATCACGAGCGTAGTTCAGTAGCCGGGAGACTTTTGCCCGGGATACCTTCATCGCCTGAGCAATTTCATCGGTGTTCATGCTGTGGTTGTAGTATAACTGGGCTACTTTAAGCGCCGAATGATACATATCGTTGGGTCTTGCCACCCTTTAAAGCTACGCCGCCGGTGAAGGGTCGTCAAGTGACGGCAGCACGGCCAGCACGGCGGTCCAACTTTTGGGCCGATGAGAGTTCGTGAAATAAGTTCCAAAATGAATTTGACGAAATTTCATATGTGTGGGTATAGTAAATATGAGGCGGTATAACTGCCAAAATATGTTCAAAGGAGTTCGGTATGAAGAAGCTGATAAACGACGTTTCTACTATAGTCCGGGATTCAATGGCGGGGATGGAAAAGGCGCATCCTGATCTGGTGAAGGCCCACTACAATCCTAACTTTCTGACGTGGGCGGCGGGACCGGTAAAGGGGAAAGTAGCTGTAGTTTCCGGCGGCGGCAGCGGCCACGAACCGCTGCACGGTGGGTTTGTCGGTAAGGGGATGCTGAACGCCGCCTGTCCAGGTGAAGTCTTTACCTCTCCCACCCCCGACCAGATGGAAGAAGCGACTAAAGCCGTCGACGGGGGTGCCGGTGTCCTGCACATCGTGAAGAACTACTCCGGAGATGTCATGAACTTCGAGATGGCTGCCGATCTCTGTCGTGAGGCGAATATCGAAGTGGAAGCTGTTGTGATTGACGATGACGTCGCCGTCCAGGACAGTCTGTACACCCAGGGCCGCCGTGGTGTGGGAGCGACGGTCTTTGCCGAGAAAATTGCCGGCGCCGCAGCGGCACGTGGGTCGGACCTTGCAACGGTCAAGAAACTCGTTGAACAGGTAAACGACAACGGCCGTTCTATGGGGATGGCCCTTACCTCGTGCATCGTACCCGCCGCGGGTAAACCTACCTTTGACTTGAAAGACGACGAGATCGAAATCGGAATCGGTATTCACGGGGAACCCGGTCGCGAACGGACGAAGATGAAGACCGCAGCCGAACTGGCGGATATGTTGACGTCTGCTGTGGTAGACGATGTTCCGTTCAAGTCGGGGGACAACGTCTTTGTCATGCTGAACGGCATGGGCGGAACGCCTCTGATGGAACTCTATCTCCTGTACAACGAAGTGACCGGTATACTGGGAAAACGTGGGATCAAAATAAGCCGGAATCTGGTGGGCAACTACATCACATCGCTGGAGATGCAGGGGTTCTCGATCACCATAGTAAAGGTTAACGATGAGCTAGTTACACTTTTTGACGCACCGGTACATACTCCTGCTTTAAGGTGGTAGGATATGCCGATTAATGTGAATCAGGTAAAACGGTGGCTTGAAAAACTCACCGATGTGTATGCGGAGAACAAAACTTTTCTGACAGAGCTTGATTCGGCGATCGGTGATGCTGATCACGGCATCAACCTTGACCGCGGGTTTTCCGCGGTCAGGGCCGACCTGGCGGCCAACGACGTGGAAACGATCGGTGACGCCTTTCGACGTACGTCCATGACGCTGATCAAGAGCGTCGGCGGTGCATCGGGTCCGTTGTACGGAACGTGGTTTCTGAAAGCGGCGTCAAAGGCTGGAAATGTCACTGAAATGGATGATGCCGACGTTGTAGAGTTGTTTGACCTGGCTGTCCAGGGGGTTAAGGCACGGGGAAAGGCGGATCTCGGCGCCAAGACTATGCTTGATGTGTGGATTCCCGTGGTAGAAAAGATGAAAGAGATGCAGGAATCCGGCGCTTCTCTGGAGGAAATCCTGACGGAGGCGGTAGTCGTTGCAGAGAAACAGGTGGAAGCGACAATTCCAATGAAAGCGCTGAAGGGACGGGCCAGTTTTCTTGGCGAACGGAGTATCGGGCATCCTGATCCGGGCGCGACGTCCAGCATGATGATGATCCGGGCGGCCAGGGAAACGCTGGTATAGGTTGACGCCGCGAAAACAAAAGGAATTACGGTGTGACAGGAATAGTAGTCGTCTCACATAGCCGTCCTCTGGCTCGGGCGGTAGCCGCCCTTGCCGCGTCTATGGTCCCCGATGTCGAGGTACCAATCGCCTATGCAGGTGGTGTCTCCGGCAGTGACGGGGAGTATGGTACGGACGCCACCGACATAATGGAGGCGATCCGGGCGGTGGACAGCCCGGACGGGGTCATAGTGTTTCTGGACATGGGGAGTGCTCTTCTCAGTACTGAAATGGCCATTGAAATGGTTGAAAAAGAGGTGCAGTCCCGGGTTGTTGTGTCATCAGCACCGATTGTGGAAGGGACGATTTCCGCGGCAGTACAGGTGTCAATCGGAGCTCCCCTGGAGGTGATTCTCGCTGAAGCCGCCGGTTCGCTGCACCCAAAACAGGACCAGCTGGATACCGGCGATACCGACGATACCGGCGAGGCCGGGGTAGGCCAATCGGAACTGGGTGAAGAGAGTGACGAGGGTGTTGATAGCAGCGCTGCCTTGAAGCGGGTCTTTTCCATTGACCTGGAACACGGGTTGCACGCACGGCCGGCGGCGCGCCTGGTACGGGCGGTTGCGGCTCTGGACAGTACGGTAACCGTATCTAACCTTTCAAAGATAAAAGGCCCCGTTTCGGCGCGGAGTCTGAACCGTCTGTCGACGCTGGAAGTGGGAAAGGACGATGAAATTTTGGTCACCGCCTCGGGCAGGCAGGCGGAAGAGGCGATTGAGACTGTTGCGCAACTCATAGCCGACCGGTTTGGAGAACGGGATGACGTCCCGGTGCGACCCGTCAGGCGCAGTCCCGACGGAACGGTTGGCCTGTCCCAGGGTATTGCCGTTGGTACCGCCTGGATAATAGAGACGGCGGAACCGGATGTACCGGAGTACACGGTCACAGACAGCGCCGCCGAGAGCAAACGGTTTCGGGCGGCACTAAAACGGGTGCATAACCATACCCTGGAACGGAAACGAACCCTTGGTGTTACCGGGGACTCTCCGGAGGCGGAGATTTTCGACGCCCATCTGGTCCTGCTGGAAGATCCCGACCTTTTGGACGCTACCCTTGAGGTGATCCGGAGTGAGAAGGTAAACGCCGAAGCCGCGTGGGCTCGGTCGGTTCAGACAGTTGTCGAACGGTATCGGGGGCTGAAAGACGGATATCTCCAGATCCGCGCTACCGATGTGCGGGACATAGGTGTGCAGGTGCTGGTGGCCCTTGGGGTAAAAGCCCAGGACATCATAGCGATGCCCGAGAACGGGAACGAACTGATCGTCGTTGCCTATGATCTTACACCGTCCCAGACAGTTACCCTTGATCGCCGACGTGTTGTCGGCATTGTGACCGAAGCGGCGGGCGCAACTTCCCATACGGCTATTCTGTCCCGGGCTCTGGGTATTCCGTCGGTCGGTGGATTCAGCGGGATTAACGATATCACCAATGGTGAACGTCTGGGGGTGGACGGTTTTACCGGTACTGTTGTTCGTAATCCAGATAATGAGACCCTGGAACTGCTGCAAAAACGCCGGGACGCCTGGATCAGGGAAGTTCGGCAGTTAAAGGAAACGGCAAAAGAGCCGGCCGTTACGGTTGACGGACATAGAATTGACGTATTCGCCAACGTTTCTACGGTAGATGATCTGAAAGACGTCGATGCCAACGGTGCTGAGGGTATCGGACTGTTGCGCACGGAGTTTCTCTATGTAAACCGGTCCGAGGCCCCGTCTATGGACGAACAGCTGGAGTACTACTCGACGATCTTTGCGGCAATGGGGGACCGGCCCGTTACGGTCCGCACTTTTGATGTCGGCGGGGACAAGAAGATCGACTACCTCTCTCTGGAGGCGGAAGAGAACCCATTTCTGGGTGTTCGGGGTATCAGGCTGTACGAAGACAACATCTCACTTTTTGAACAGCAGCTGGTTGCGGTGCTTCGTGAAGCTTACGGCCACGACGTGTCGATCATGTTTCCCATGATTGCGAAGGTCGACGAGTTTGAAATGGCCCGTTCGGCCGTTTTTCGGGTGCATGAAGAGCTAAAGCGGCAGGGCATTCGGCACAAATGGCCGGTAGATCTGGGCGTAATGATAGAGACGCCGGCGTCTGTTCTGGTTGCGAACGAGCTGGCCCAGATGGCGACGTTTTTCAGCATCGGAACAAACGATCTGACCCAGTACGTTCTGGCCGCCGAGCGGGGCAGCCGGCGGCTTTCGGGTTTTCTTGACTCGTTTGAACCGTCGGTCTTGCGGGCGGTAAAGGCGATAGTGGACATCGGACGACGCTGGGGCGTTTCGGTCGGTGTCTGTGGTGAACTTGGTGGTCAGACTGAAGCGGTGCCTCTTCTGGTAGGTGTGGGCGTAGACAAGATCAGCGCCAACAGTACCGCAATTCCGGCGGTGAAGGACATGGTCAGGCATATCGACCGGGGCAAACTGGAAAAGACGAGTAACGAAATCATCACGACGTCACGAAGCGCCGCAGAAGTACATGAACGCCTGGGTCCCCTTGTGGCCGAACTGACGGGGTAACCGGGACGCCGACTCGGATCAGAACGCTTCGGCGCCCAGAAGACCGGTTAGTGACCATAACTCGCCACGGTAGGCGGCGAGGTGGTTGTAGCCGGTTGCGGTGGCGCCGGCCTGGTCGATAAGGGCCCGGAGAAAGGTGTCTTCACCGCCGGTTCCGGCGTCCACAGCGGCCTGGGCGTCTTGGACTTCCCGGGCACGTACCGAGAGTTCTACCGCAGAGTGTTCCAGCCGCGCCCGAAGGGTTTCAAGGCGCCGGAGGTGTTCGCGAACTGATGAGGTGATTGCCTCCTGCCGCCGTACCCTCTCAAGGTCCGCCTGGGTCAGTTCTTCGGCGGCGCGGGTGTGATCGGCTGCCAGGCGGCCGCCGTCGAAGAGGGTGGTTGAGATTCCCACACCAAGGGTGACTTGCCAGTCGCCCCGGTCTCTCCATTCAGACTCACCTATATCCTCAAGGGCTCCCTGCCAGGAGAGGTCCATCCGGAAGCCTATGTCCGGCCTGAGTGGACGGGATCCGGCGGCAATCCGCTCTCTGGCGCGTTGCAGCTGCTGCACTTCCGCCAGAGCTCGCAGTTCCCAGCTGCCCTGGGTCACCCGGCGCAGCAGTTCTTCTTCCGACAGGGAGAGGGTGCC
>JBAYPC010000004.1:0-22969 GCA_041677905.1 Alkalispirochaeta sp.
AATGGTAAAGACCGTCTGACCGTCCTTCTTGTGACCGTCCTGCTTGTCTCGGGACAGATCCTCGTAGCGGATAACCGTGCCGTAACCGTCGGGTACCGCCGCACCGGTCATGATCTCCAGACATTCCTGCGCCTTCGGTTGAGACCACACCCGGGGATCGCCGCCGGCGGGGAGAACACCCTTCCGGACATAGGTCGTCCCGACGTCGACGGCCCCTCCGTCAGGTATGGCGATACCGTCCATGGCGGCGCGGTGAAATGGTGGCTGGTCCCGGTCGGCAGTGATATCTACAGCCAGCGTCCGGCCGGGAGCGTTCGTCAACGGAACTTTTTCAACGCCCCGGGCGGTAACAGTCTTCAAGGTGTCCACAACGGTGCGACTGAGCGCGACCATTGCCTCTTCAGTTGTGTACAATTTCACCGCCCGGCTCCCTTCACAGTTGCTTGGCCGGCCGAACGCCTTTCTGCCAAAAGCCGGCGGGCCGTCTCGCGCTCTTCGGGAGTGTTGGCGTTAAAGGTCGCCAGCGTGTTGATCGGCTGTACCATAGAGACACCCCCGTTTCGCAGAAGCCACCGCGGACAGGTAGACCCTTCCTGGAAAAACGACAGAATCCGGCTCCGGGCACGGGGTTCCCAGATCGCACACAACGGCTCTGGTAAAAGGGGCTCCTCACCGTCCCGTTCATTTGGCACGGCCAGAGCGGTGGCGATCTTGTAGGGGTCCCGTGCTTCGGTAAGCAGCCGCAGATCGGCCTCTTCCAGAAGGGGCAGATCACAGCTGACTACCAACCACGCCCGATCAGGGTATTGATACAACGCCGTAAGGATTCCACCGGCCGGGCCAAAATCGATAAACCGGTCTTCAAGAAAGGACATCTCCCGTACGTCGTCGGGAATTTCCTGTCCCGGTCGGATGCTGAGATAGACGTCGTCACACAGCGACGAAACCAGATTCACCATTCTGCGGGCCGCACTGGTACCGTCGCCATAGTCCAGCGCACTTTTGTCCTGACCCATACGGGTACTGTGTCCGCCAAGAAGAACTAACGCCGAAACGGCGGGGATTCGTGCGGCAAGAACCCGGTCAACTACCTCAACGATCTTCTCTACATCATCCCGACAGACCATTGGTACGTCTGTGCCCGCGTTCAAACACCCTTGCGCCCGTTTTTCCTCGCCGGATGGGTAGACTAGGGCGATAAGGTTGTTCACTTTACCCGACTTCAGCTCTTCGTCTATTTCTCCACGGGGATCAAGCATGACGATCTTCGGGAGAGGAGAGTACTTTCTGCCTTCCACAAAAACGATATCCCGAGTTGCCACGGCTTGCTGCACCGCAGCCAACGAGGGGCCTTTTGGTCCGTGGCCGGTTATTACGGCGCTCTGGGTCCGATCTTCAATACAGGTTGTAACGGCACCGGCCTCCCGGGCGCGGTACGTATCTTTTCCAGGAACGTCCAGTGAGAAAAAATGGGCATCCCGTTTGACATAGCCTACCGACCACTGCCGTCGTCTGTACGTATCGATCAGCTTTTCAAGAAAGGTCGTCTTGCCGGCGCCGGAATATCCGCTGACGGCCACTTCAAATGGATGGATAAACCACCCGCCGGGAACGCGCTTCATGACACATCCTCCGTAGAGACATCCTCCGTATATTCGGATGCTCCCGGGTGGTTCCAGTCGTGTTTACCACCTGTTTTTTCCAGAAGGTGAATATCGGTAATTTCGATTCCCCGAACAACAGATTTCCCCATGTCGTAAATCGTAAGGCAGGCAACGCTCACACCGGTCAGCGCCTCCATCTCGACACCGGTCCGGGCGGTGGTCTCAACGGTACAGAAGACACGCAGTGTGACATTTCCCTCCGAAGGCACCTGCCGAATCGCCACATCACAGCGGGACAACGGCAGCGGATGGCAGAGTGGTATGAGGGCCGAGGTGCTCTTGGCCCCCTGAATACCGGCGATGACGGCGGTCTGAAAAACCGGTCCCTTGGGGCTGTACCACTCTTCGCCTACAGTCCCGGTCATGCCGGGCAGAACAACCGTTCCCGTCGCCACAGCACGCCGTCTGGTTTCGCTTTTGTGGCCCACGTCAACCATACGGGGAAACCCGGCCTCGTTTATGTGGCTGCTCATACTCACCCTCCCATGCGGTACATTTCCACCCGGTTGGTCAGGGATGCACCGGTGTCAGGCCCCTCCTCCAGACGCTTTTCCGAGTATCGGTCCTCCCGGATACCCCAGAATCGGCGAATCGCACTTTCCGGAGATTCTCCGTTTCTCAGGAGCGTACGGATGTCCAGACCGATCCCGGAAAAGAGACACCGAAAGAGTTTTCCGTCCGCCGAAAGACGCAAACGGGTGCAGCTTTTACAGAACGGCTGGGTCATACTTGAGATGAACCCCACTCTGCCTCCGTCGGCGTACCGGTACGTATCCGCAACCTCTCCGTAGTAATCGGCGTGTAGAGGGGTAATGCCGAATTCTGCGTCCAGGCGGTCCCGGATTTCAGCGTTCGGGACGACCAGCGAAGCCTCAAATCGGAGCCGCCGTCCCACGTCCATGTACTCGATATACCTGAGCTCCAGCCCTTCGGCTCTTGCAAAGCGGGCCATTTCAACTACCTCATGGTCGTTGATTCCGCGCTGTACCACCATATTGATCTTGATGGGATCAAATCCGACGGTTTTGGCCGTTCGGATTCCCTCCAGCACACGGTTCAGGCCCCCGGAACGCCCGGTAATACGGTCAAAGTTGTCCGAATCGACGCTGTCGAGGCTGATCGTTATTCTGCGCAGGCCTTCGTCATAGAGCTGCCGGGCCACCCTGGCGAGATGAAAACCGTTGGTAATAAGACCGATGTCTTCAAGACCGGATAGCTCCTTCAGCATCCGTACAAGCCGATGAACCCCCGGCCTGAGCAGCGGCTCCCCGCCGGTCAGTTTGATCTTCCTGACACCCAGCGGAATCATGTAACCCACTGCGGTGACGATTTCGTCAAAGGACAGAAGAGCCGAGGGCGGAAGGAAGGGGTGTCCCTCACCAAACAGCTCTTCCGGCATACAGTAGGTACACCGGAAATTGCATTCGTCGGTCAGGGATACTCTCAAATCCTGCAGCGGCCGACCCAGGCGATCTCTGATCGCCGAATTATCGACCGCCGCGTCGGACCGGAAGTCTCTCTTTATCACTTCAATCATTGACACGTACCGGGGTCACCCCTCTTTTTCCACGCGGACTGCCGCCCATTTGTAATTTGGCTCAAAGCTGTAGGGGTCAAATGCCGGAAATGTCAGTGGGTTTGTCTCCGGGTAGTGCATAGACATAAACACCTGCCCCGGCGCCATTTTGTCGGACACCACGGCGTCAACGGTAGAGTGTCCCCTCCGAGACGTAACGGTGACGCTGTCGCCATCACTGACACCCATCCGCTCGGCGTCTTCCGGGTTGATCTCCACGTAGGCATCGGCGGGGTAGGACTTTCGCAGCATTGCACTCCTGCCTGTGCGAGTCTGGGTGTGAAACTGGACGACCGTGCCGCGACCGGTGATCAGTACAAAGGGGTACTTCTCGTCAATCGGTTCCGGAACGGGTACGATATCGGTCACCAGAAGGCGGGCTTTGCCGTCTTCGGTGTAGAACTGTCCGTCCTCAAAGAGGCGACGGTGCACCTCATCATTGGGGGCGTCTGCCGGATAGGGCCACTGAATTCCGCCGTGGTCCCTGATCATCTGGTATCCGGTAATGCCGGAGATATCGCACGGTTTGCCCTTTGACACGCGGGCGAGGAACCGGAAGATGTCTTCGGTGGAGTTCCAGGCGGCAAACATGTCGCCCAGCCCCCACGCCTCGGCTATTCCTTTGAAAATGTCGAAATCCGCTTTGGCCTGTCCGGGAGGATCCATCACTTTGTCGACAATACCGATTCTCCGTTCTGAGTTGATAAAGCACCCGTATTTTTCGGCACTTCCCGCAGCCGGCAAGACGAGGTCTGCAACCTCTGCCGTTTCGGTATTGGCGTAGAGGTCCTGTACCACAATGAAATCAAGCTTCTTCATACGCTCAAGAAATTTGTTGTGATCGATCCAGGAATGACCGGGGTTGGTGGCTATGAACCACAGCGCCTTGATCTGTCCGGTATCCGCACCTTCCAGAATCTTGTGGTAAGGCAGGCTGTTTTTCTGCGGTATCCGGTCGACACTGATACCCATCTGTTCGGCGATAAACTGACGGTCTGCGTCCTTGGTAAAGTCATAGCCGGCGTAAAGGCTGGTGGTATTGCTGAAGATACGGGACCCCATGGCGTTGGCCTGTCCGGTAATTGAGTTAGGACCCGTACCGGGACGTCCGATGTTCCCGGTGATCAGACAGAGGTTGATCATCGCCTGAGCCGTCCGAACTCCCTGATGGCTGTGGTTGACCCCCATGGTCCACCAGAACGACGCCGCTTTGGCCTCATGGAACTCCCGGGCAAAGGTCCGAATGGTCTCAGCGGAAAGTCCGGTTACCTCTTCCACACTTTCCGGTGTGAAGTCGGCCACATGGGCAGCGAGTTCATCATAACCGATGGTATGGGCTGAAACGTACTTCTCGTCTACCCATCCGTTCTTGATAATCTCGTTGGTAACCGCGTAGAGAAATGAGAGGTCACCTTTCGGCTGAATCTGGATGTGCTGATCCGCCGCCTTGGCCGTCTTGGTCGCCCGGGGGTCAACAACGACTACTTTCTTGTCTTTGTTGTGCTTTAATCTGTTCCAGAGGACCGGATGCGAAATAAAGGCGTTGGACCCCAGGAACACCAGAAAATTCGACTCTTCTATGTCGGTATAGGTAAAAGGTGGTGCATCGAAACCAAAGGCCTGTTTGTACGCAACGGCCGCGGTGGCCATACACTGCCGGGTGTTTCCGTCTCCGTGGACCATACCCATACCAAATTTACCCAAGGCACCAAGAAAAGCCATTTCCTCAAAGGGTATCTGCCCGGTGCTGAGAAAGGCCGCCGATTCGGGACCGTGAGTGTCCAGAACTTTCTTGAAGCCGTCGGCAAATCGGGTAAACGCCTCTTCCCAGGAGATAGGATGGAGCTCTCCGTCTGCTCCTCGTCCCAGCGGTGTGGTCAAGCGGTCTTCCGACTGGAGCGGTTCCAACAGGTTGAAGCCCTTGGGGCATGACCTCCCCAGGTTAACCGGATAGTTCTTGTCCGGCTTCCAGGACGTAACGGTACCGTCCTCTACCGTTGCCGTGAAATTACAGCCTACTGAGCAGTAACTACACGTTGTCCGAATTGTCTGCGTTGCCATATTACGCCTCCTCTGTTGTTGTTACCACGCGGAACGACCGCGCGATAACAGCGATTACAATAATTGAAACTAATGCCAATCCAACAAAAACCAGAAATCCCCGGGCGTATCCGATAACACCGATTCCCAGGGTTGCCGCTAGCAGATTGGGTATGACGAAACCGCCGAACGCCCCCAAACCGCCAACCCAGCCGGCTGCACCACCGACGGCCTGTGGTACCGCCTGGGGAACCAGCTTGAAGACGGCGGCGTTCGCCACGCCCATGGACACGGACATGACCAGCATGAAAACGAGACCCCAGGGTACCCCTGATGCGAAGGACATGCCGGCCGCACCAATAGCCAGGCCTGTCAGACTGACCACTGCCGTTTTTTCACCACCGTATCGGTCGGACAATTTTCCACCGACAATTCGGGAAAGGGAAGCCAGCACCGAATAGAGGGCCGCCATACTACCGGCAACGCCAATTCCCATGCCGTGATAGCTCTCCCAGTACTTGGGAAACCAGCCGGTCAAGGCCATGAAACCGCCGAATGTGGTGAAGTAGACGATTACCAGACCCCAGGTCTGCCAGACCGACGCCGAACGACCGAGTGTCTGCATCATATTACCGGCGGGGAAAAGCTCCTCTCCCGCCTTGGTCGCCTCGGCTCGGGCCGTCGTGTCATCGACCCCGGCCTTACGCAGCTGGAAATAGGGTGCGTTCTTGCCCAACAGGAAGTAGGCCCCCGTACCGATGGCAAGGAGGACCGCCCAAATCACGTAGGACGCCGAGAGTCCGAATCGCGGAATGGTGATGGTACTCAGGACAAACGCGAAGATTCCCGGGGCGAGATTTCCCAGGCCGGCATACGTCCCCAGCGCTCCGCCCTGCCTGCCTTTACCGAACCAGTATGACGTCTGACTGATGCCGACCGAGAAGGTGGCACTGCCAAACCCGCCAAGGGCGCCAAAGAAAAGCAGCCATGGAAACATCTGGTGAAGCATCTCCGGCGGCTGAGAGATAATGACGGCGATACCGATGACACCGACCAGCGAGACGAAGAGGAGAATCAGAAACGGCTTGCGTCCGCCGTCCCCGTCGACCATGGCCGAAAAAGGAATCCGCAGCAGCGATCCGGTGAGGTTGGGAATAGAAATGAGCAGTCCTGCCGCCGCGGCGCTCAATGCGGTGACATTTTGAAGATACGCCACCGTTGGTCCGAAGAGGGACACTGCGGCAAAACCGATAAAGAAGCCGACCGTTGAACCGAGTAACCCCTGTTGGGGCGTCCCTTGAATTACCGCACCACCGGGGATACTATGCTTGTCGGTGTTTTCCATGAATTCCTCCGTGGGTAGAGTATGCCCCGGAACGTGCCGGTCCGTCGGTAACATATGTTACAATATAACTAAGATTCCAAAACATGAAAGACCTTGAACGCGATATTCTGACTAAAATACCCCTGTTTTCCAGTTTGCCCGAAAAAGACCGCGTCGAGTTGGACGAATTTTTGCTTTCATCGGCCGTTACCGTGCCGCCAAATTGCATCATTGCGGAACGGGGGACGCCTATGGATGAACTGCTCGTTTTGCTGGACGGTACCGCCCACGCCGAAATTATCTCCGGTGACGGTCAGGCGATGATTGTCGAGAGTTTTCGTGGTCCCGACATTATCGCGACGGCGATGCTCTTTGCGCCACAACCCCATTTCCCGGTCACCTTGATCGCCGACTCCGGGTGTACCTGCGCCAGGTTTCCCCGGGAGAGGCTGCTGGACCTCAGTCAGAAGCACCGGTCCGTTCTGAATGCCCTTCTTGCGGATACGGGACGGCGGGCCGCTTTTCTCACGTCTCGGCTAAGGCTTGCCCAGTTTGCGTCTCTGCGCCAACGGATTGCGGTGTATCTCACCGAGCTCCGACGGAAACGGGACAAAAACGGCCTGGAGCACGTCCATGTCTCCCACTCCCGTCAGGAGCTGGCGGATATGTTTGGTGTTGCCCGGCCGTCTCTTTCCCGGGAGATCGGGCGGATGTGTGATGAAGGTCTTATCTTTGTTAGCGGCAGCACCGTCCAGATCATCGATGATACTACCCTTGAGGCGTTGGTCAGCGGCTGCGAGTAGCTCCTGAACGCCTCGGTAGGGAGGCACCTGGTCAGGTCAAAAGGGGCGTCAGTGTTTCTTCAAGCAGCCTGTTCCAGGCGACGGCAACGGCGCGGGTTACCGGACCCGGGGGTCCGAGAATCACCTGGTCGATCTGCCGGACCGGCACGATCCCCCGGGTGGCTGAGCTGATGAAAGCCTCTTGCAGCCGCCGGGACAGCACGTCGTCGAGGGTAACGGGTGTCATGGAAACGGGCAGGATATCCGGTGCGACGGCGAGAACCATGGCCCGGGCGATACCTTCCAGCACTCCGTCACCGGCGGTACGGAGGGTACCGTCGACAACGGCGTAAAAATTTGAGGCGGCCCCTTCCAGAATACGTTCTTTCCCGTCGGTGAGGAGATGTTCGTACGGGGGCTGGGCGATGGCGTCCCGATGCATCTGAAGGCGCCGGTGCATCCAGGCGGTGCTCTTCACGGCGGCCTGTTTCCGGGCGGCGTTACGGACAACTGCACATACTACCCCCAATCGACGCAGTTCAGGGTCGATATCCCGGGCCTCTTCGGTGGTGACGAGATAGCGGACGGGGTCTTCCAGTATGGCGGTGACGCGAAAGCGTATGTCCAGGGGGGCGCTCCGCCGCCGGATATCGGCGGCCAGGGTTTCCCTGATTTTACGGCGGGGCGCGGTGACGGGGTACCCCAGCCCGGCGGCGGAGCGCTCCAGCCGGTCGAAGTGGGCGTCCAGATTCAGAACGGACCGGCCGTGGTTATAGGTACGCGCCACGAGGTACACCCCATTGAGGGGTTCTTCGGCTGCGGTATCGGCTATGGACTCGACAGAACGAAGTTCAATATAAGGATAATCTTGAGCATTTTTCTTGTTCATTCTATACTCCCGTCATGAGAATCACAACGAAGGGCAGATATGCGCTGCGGGCGATGACCAACCTCGCAGCAACCTATCAGGGTAAGCCGCGCCCGGTCAAAAAGATTGCGGCCGATGAAGATATTTCGCCGGAATTTCTGGAGCAGATTTTTTTCAAGTTGAAGAAGCACGGCATTGTCGGGTCGGTTCGCGGTCCGGGAGGCGGTTTTCTTTTGGAAAAATCTCCTGATAAGATATCCATTAAAGACATTTTTTTGGCGGTTGATGAGGGGCTGGACCTGACTCCCTGTACGGTCTGTGGCGACCATACCGGTGGGGATGCCTGTGGCCGGGAAGAGAGGTGTCTTGTCTATTCGGTCTGGAAGGACGCTTCTGAACATATTGTTGATTATTTTAAAAATATTTCCTTGCAAGATGTCCTCGACCAGAATCAGGAGAAAATTCAACGGTTTCTGGCAGGGGACGAATTCTCGGCCTGACCGTCCGGCCCTTTCCTTGGCTGTGGCTTCGTTCGTGGCGGGCGAATTTTTTTTGACGTGCAGATCCACCTGGGGAAAGGGTATCTCGATTCCGTGTCGGCGAAAGGCGCGCCATATTTCCAGGTTGGTCCAGCTGAAGGCGGCAACGCGGTTTACCGCATCGGCGATCCAGATACAGATGCGAACGGTAATGCCTGAATCGTCGAACGACCAGACGCGATAGCTGGGTTCTTCTGCGTCGGTGGCGTAGGGGTTCCGGCGGGCGAGGTCGATGAGTATTTCTCCTACTTGATCCAGATCGCTGTCATACCCAACCTGGACTGAATTACAGACGACAATTCTCGCATCGTCGTAGGAGTAGTTGTGCATGGCGCTTCCGGTTATGCGGGAATTGGGGATGATGATCGTCTCGTGGGTGACTGTTTCCACAATTGTGTGAATCAGTTTGATCGTCTGAACCGTCCCTTCGATTCCGTCTACGAGTATTCGGTCGCCTTCCTTGACGGGTCGGGCAAAGATGATGATCACGCCGGCAATCATGTTGCCTATTACTTCCTGAAGTCCAAACCCCACTCCAATTCCAAGAAGACCGAAAAGAACTGCCAGGGATGAAAGGTTGATTCCGATGATACTCAGCCCAACTATGATGGTCAGGATCAGCACCAGGAAGCGGACGACGTTGACCACCGAAAAATATCGGCTCCGGTCCAGTTGGAAGTGGTTCAGGACGTTCTTCTCGACCAGGTGGCGGCTCAGACGGGAAAGCCATCCGGCAAGATAAAAGACGGGAACGACCAGGAATAAGGTTATAACCGATATCTGGGTGGCGCCTGAGGTGAAAAACGGCTGCCGGAGTATGTGCATCCCCCGGCTGATCCCGCGCATCAGTTCGGCTCCCAGGAGTCGTCCGATCAGAACGACAACGGTAAACACCAGGACAAGGCGCATGATCCGCCTGGACCACTTAAGGAACGTCTCCGGGTTGAAGTCTTCCAGGTGCAGTCGGTTTACCCGTTTACGGATCACCCGGTATACGAGTATCAAGACGGTCCAGACGGCCAGTGCGGGCAGAACCAGTCCAAGTACCAGCTCGGTCAGGGAGAACGGCACTGTCAGGGGGCCGATGGTCAGGTTCTGTACCAGAAAGTCCGGGAGTTCTACAAACTCGGTCATTTTGTCATACTACCAGCATGCGAGTGACTTGTGACAGTACGGCGGGAATTATCGTTGACGTCCAGGAGCGGCTGCTGCCGGTGATGGACAACCCGGACTACACTCTGGAGAGAGTTGTTACGCTTATCAAGGGGCTGGGTGTGCTGGAGGTTCCCATGCTCTTGACGGAGCAGTACCCAAAGGGGCTCGGTCCAACGGTGGAGCCGGTCTTCACGGCGTTTACCGCTTTTACGGCGTTTACGTCGGCTCGGGTCGGCGCGCCCCCGGAGGCGATCGTCAAATCTGCCTTCAGCTGTTGTGACGATGACGGGTTTTCGGCCCGGCTGGCGGAGTTGAACCGTAAAACCGTACTCATCGCCGGGATAGAGGCTCACGTCTGCGTTCTGCAGACGACGATCGACTTGCTTGAGCGGGGGTTTGTTCCCTTCGTTGTAACTGATGCTATTTCCAGCCGAAGTCCCCGGGACAGGGATATCGCCTTACGACGATTGGAAATGGAAGGTGCTCGCCTGACCACGGTAGAATCAGTTCTCTTCGAACTCACCCGCGTCAGCGGTACGCCCCGCTTCAAAGAGATATCCCGGCTGATAAAATGATTGTCGCCACCCTCTATCGGTCAGGTGTAATGGCGCGGCAGGTGCAATGGAGCGGCAGGTGCAATGGAGCGGCAGGTGCAATGAAGTGTCCGATGAGTTACAATGAGACATAATGAATAAAACTGTCAGTCTCGATTCAGACCTGTTCCAGCGCGCAATCGGTGTCATTTCCGCGGCGGACTACCTTGTCGCTTTTACCGGAGCGGGTATTTCCGTTGAAAGCGGCATTCCTTCCTTCCGGGGCGAGAACGGGTTATGGCACCACTACGATCCTCAGATTCTCGACATCGGATATTTTTTACGCAATCCCGACGCTTCATGGAAGGTGATAAAGGAAATTTTCTATGAGCACTTTGGCCACGCCCAACCCAATACGGCCCACAAGGTCCTGGCCTACTGGGAGGAGCTTGGGCTTCTCAAAGAAATCATCACCCAGAATATCGACGACCTCCACTACAAAGCGGGAAACCGGACACCAATTGAATACCACGGCAACAGCAGAAAGCTGGTCTGTACTCAAACGGGACGACGGTACGAAGCGACGGAAGAACGTCTTTCGGTGCTTCCGCCTCTCTCCGACGACGGCGCGCTGCTGAAACCGGATTTTGTCTTTTTTGGTGAAGGCATCCCCGGCGAAGCGGCTCGCAGGGCGGAACACGCCGCCCGGACAGCGGACGTCATGCTCATTATCGGCACGGCCGGGGAAGTCTATCCTGCAGCGGCCCTTCCCCAACTGGCCACCGGGAATAACGCCACGATCATAGAAATCAACCCTGAACGAAGCCTCTATACCTCATCAATCACCGATATCTTTATCCAGGCTCCCGCCGTTTCAGCTATGGAAGAGCTCAGCCGGCTCATATAACGTGACCCGGTCCGAGATTACCGGTTCCCAGCAAAACTTGATCCTGTGCCTGATCCTACGTCGCATCTTGCGCCACACTTGCAGGGAGCTCCGCCATTTCCTACACTTTCCTCATGAACAAGAACGTCGGATTTGTATCTTTCCGATTTGCAGGTACCGATGGTGTTTCTCTGGAAACTCGAAAATGGGCGGATATTCTGGAACGAAACAACTGCCACTGTTTTTACCTTGGCGGAGAGCTGGACACACCGGACGAGCAGAGCATGACCGTTCCAGAACTCCATTTTCTGGAACCGGAGGTGAAGGCGGCGTATGAACAGTGTTTTCTCCAGAGCACCAGGCCGCCTGAACTGACGGCCACGCTTCACCGGCAGCGAGAGAAGATCAAGGAAGTACTGTACGAGTTTGTCCGCCGCTTCAGTATCGACATTTTGATTCCCGAAAATGCGGTGACCATCCCGCTGAACGTGGCTCTGGGGATGGCAATTACCGAGTTTGTTTCGGAAACCGGGATCAACACGATCGCCCACCACCACGACTTTTTCTGGGAACGTAAACGGTTTCTGGTAAACTGTATCTGGGACTACCTCAACAGCTGTTTTCCTCCCCACGTGCCCAACATCCACCACGTCGTCATCAACACGTCCGGTCAGAACCAGCTGGCCCTGCGGACGGGCATCAGTTCCACCCTTATTCCCAACGTCATGAATTTTGAAACACCCCCGCCTGGTCTGGACGACTACAACCGTGATGCCCGGGCGGCTCTGGGTGTCGACGAAGATGAGCTCTTTATCCTCCAGCCTACCCGGGTAGTGCAACGAAAGGGTATCGAACACGCCATAGAACTGGTCGCCCGGCTCAACCGGAAAGCGGCGCTCGTTATTTCCCACGCGTCGGGTGATGAAGGCTACGAGTACCAGACCAGAGTCCATGAGTATGCCGAAATGCTCAAGGTCCGGACAATTTTTGTCGACGAAATTATCGCCGAGTCGCGAGGCACCACCGATGACGGCCGGAAGATCTACAGTCTGGAAGACATCTACCCCCACGCCGATCTGGTAACCTATCCCTCCATTTTTGAAGGGTTCGGCAATGCCTTTCTGGAAGCGGTCTACTTCAAGAAACCGGTCATGGTGAACAACTACTCAATTTACTCCCACGATATCAAACCTCTCGGTTTCCGCGTTATCGAAATGGACGCTTTTGTCTCGAAAGACACGGTCCAACAGGCCGAAGCGGTACTGGACAACCCGGAACTTCGGCAGGACATGGTCGAGACCAACTACCAGCTCGCCCTGCAGTATTTTTCATACGCCGTACTGGAGAAAAAGCTGTGGCATCTCGTCCGCAAGTTTTACGGCATGGAACAGGTTGACTCTGCCTGAGTTCCCTCCAGTTTCGGTTGCCGCGTTATCGAAAGTACGGGACATCCGGTACCGGTCGCTGATTGCGGTAGGTAAAGAGAAGCCGAAGGTTCACCAGTCGGCCCCCGTACTCAATATACAAAGCGTCCCAGTCCATTGGTTCACCGTTTAACAGCAGATCATACCGCCTTCGGTGCAGAGGAGGCATCTGTTCCATCCGCCCAATCTCTACAACCTCCACCGTCCGAACAGCGACAATTTCCCGATTTTCGCCGATCAAGCGGATCAGAAGGCCGGCACGGCGAATCAGGGCTTCCGCCTGAAGGACATCGTACCCGTTGAGCGTGAACGGTTCCGGAACGGAAAAGATATCCGTTGATCGGGGCCAGATTTGCGGGTCAATCGCGTCCGGGGGCATCCGGTCCTCAGACGGCGTCTGGGCAACCAACGAGCCCGCACCGGCAAGGACCACCCAGAGCAGCCCACTTATGAGCACAGTGAACCGCCCTCTATGCCGCGCCGCGCCGCGCCAAGCTGCGCCGAACAAAGCTGCGCCGAACAAAGCTGCGCCGAATAAAGCTGCGCCGAGCAGAGTTGCGCCGAGCCGCGTTAAAACCGCAGCCACAATACTTCGTACGGTTCCAGCTCCAGCGAAAACAACGCCCCCTCAGAAGACGGAAACACCAGGTCGTCCGTCACCAGGTCTCGCAGCACCCCGTCTTCCGGCCAGGGATACCGGTCTTTCCGCCCCCGAAACTCCACACCGTCTGCAGAGAGATTGTGAATCGCCAGCACCGTCTCCGGCATAGCTGCCTCGGGCATAGCTGCCTCCGCGCCTTCCACCGGGTCTGAAAAGGGCCCCCGCAAGAGCACGAACAACCGGGAATCACTCTCAAGCACCCTTTGTGGACTCTTGGGGTGCAGCGCCGCAGACGCCCCCCGGGCGCGCAACAGCGAGAGATATCCGTGAAAGACCAGATTCCGCAGCGAACCGACATCGTTCACTTCCGCCGCCACATCTTCAAACACCAATTTCTCCCGGTTGATCGCCCGGTTGGCACCCGTTTTTTCAACACCCTCCAGCCAGTTTTCAGAACCGATCAGACTGTGGACGTAAATACCCGGCACACCGGCCAGGGCAAGCATGACCGCCTGACTCGTCAAGAACATCTCCGACCGCTGACGGTCAGGTAACGCCGGATCCGCCAACGCCGACAGATAGTTCACGTTCATCTCGTATGGAATCTCTCCGTCTACCGTCGCCTTCCAGGAAATACGCCCCCCCCGTTCCTGCACCTTTTCAATCATACCTGCCCGCTCCGCATCCGAGAGAATTCCGTGAGTCGGCAGCAGACCTATACCGTCGTGGCTCGCGCAGAAATTGAAGAACGACGCATCCGGCCCCGGGTCAGCCAGACCGGCCGCCCACCTCTGCAGATGACCCGCATCCGAACGCAGCATCGCATCCAGCAGCAACGGAGGAAGCGAAAAGTTGTAGACCATATGCGCCTCACGCCCCGCCTCGCTCGCCGCGGAGTCCCCGAAGTACGAGATATTCTCCTCATGGGGCACATTCGTTTCGGTAATCAACAGGCCCGCCGGATCAACCAGCTCCATAACCCGCCGAAACAGCTGTACCATCCGGTGCGTATTGGGATGGTGCAGACAGCTATGCCCGATTTCCTTCCACAGATAGGCAACGGCATCCAGCCGCACCATCTGAGCCCCACGCCCAAGATAGGACAAAAAGACATCCAGCATATCCAGAAGAACAGCCGGGTTCTTCCAGTTCAAATCCACCTGATCCGCCGAAAACGTCGTCCACACCCGTTTCACACCACCGGCCGTCTCAAACTCCGTCAGTAACGGCAAAGCACGAGGCCTCACCACCATACTCAGGTCAACCCCCGGCTCTACAGTGATAAAGTACCCATCGTACGGAGCAGTCCCCTCCAGAAACGCCCGAAACCACGGCCCCCCAGCCGAACAGTGATTCAACACCAGATCCACCATCAGCCGGAACTCTCGCCCAATCTTCTCAATATCCTCCCAGGAACCCAAGTCCGGATTCACCACCCGGTAGTCAATCACCGAAAAACCATCATCCGATGAATACGGAGAAAACGGCAGAATATGCACACCCGAGACCACACCGGCACACACCTCATCAAGAAAACGGTACAGATAACCCAGCGCCGACCCATCATCACCCCCAAAGGTATCACCATAACTGATCAGCACCGCATCATCCGCAGCCAACGGAAACCTCCCCGTCACAACAGAAAAGTCCTCCCGATGCGCCCTGATCGCCTCCCGGTGCCGCCCGACAAGGTCCATCACAGCCCCGGCAAGCCCCTCGCGCTCCGCCCCCTTCGGATACATCCCATCAATAAGTTCTTTTACCCGTTTGTCCATAGACACAAGAATAGGATACCTGCAGAATTACCGCAATTAACGGGAGAACACATTGAAACTCATCATCTTTCATTACCATTTGCAGCCCGGCGGAGTCACCGGCGTCATCACCCACATGGTCAAAGGCATCAATAAATTTTCAGATATCGTAGAACGAACTTGCGTTGTGGCAGGATCCATTCCCGAAACCACAGAACTACCCGAATCGGCCGGCCCCGAAACCATGCCCACCATCGGGTACATCACCAGAGAACGCCTCGCCGAATACGCCGTGCCCCCAACCGAAGGCGCCGACGGCGGCGACCCGACTACCCCCGCATCGACCCCCACACCTCCCGCCGCGCCCGGCCCCATCCCCCGCGCCACGGACACCTAGTTCGCCGCCGTCACCGCCACCCTCGCCCGCCGCATCGCCGGTGAACTGATCCAACGCTTCGGCGGCAAAGATACCGTCTGGTGGGTCCACAACTACCACATCGGGAAAAACCCCGCCTTCACAAAAGCCATCCTCGACATCGCCGCCGCCCACCCCCAACAGGCCATAGTCCTCCACATCCACGACTTTCCCGAGTCCGGCCGGTACACCAACCTCCGCTTCCTGGAAAAAGCGGGCATCACAAACCTCTACCCCCAACTGCCCAACATCACCTACGTGACCATCAACACCCGAGACCGGGACATCCTTACCCGGGCCGGTATTAAAAGCGCAACCTACCTCCCCAATCCGATCGACGGCGGCGACGCAGCCCCCGCATCCACCCGCACCCCCACCACCACCCGTCGCCGCCTCGCCCATACCTTCGGCGTCGAGTTTGCCCGGTTCAACCCCGAAGACCGCCTCTTTCTCTACCCCGTCCGGTCAATCCGCCGCAAAAACATCTTCGAGGCGGCCCTGATCACCATGCTGCAGGACACCCCCACCTCCCTCATCGTCTCCCTTCCCGGCACCTCCCACCAGGAAAAAAAGTACTCATCCATGGCAGAACACGCCTTTCTGGACGGCACCATCCCCGGCATGTTCGGCATCGGCACCAATCTCGACCGGGCGGACACCACCTTTCAGGACCTCCAGCACGCCGCAGACGCCATCATCTCCAGTTCAGTCCAGGAAGGGTTCGGTTACCAATACATGGCACCCCTCCAGCTCGGACTCCCCCTCATCGCCCGCCAACTGGACACCATGACCGACGTCCAACCCCTTTTCGACAACCATCCCCACACCTGGTACACCTCAATTCGCGTCCCCGGAAGCTCCCCCAGCCTCTCAGGACCGTACAGCCTGCTCCGTTTCCGCTATGAAGAACGAATCGACCGGCTCGCATCGTTCCTCCCCAAAGACGCCCTGGAAAACCTCTACCGCGAGCTCGACACCGTTCT
This sequence comes from Alkalispirochaeta sp., assembly GCA_041677905.1. Classification (GTDB taxonomy): domain Bacteria; phylum Spirochaetota; class Spirochaetia; order DSM-27196; family Alkalispirochaetaceae; genus Alkalispirochaeta. Next base: position 16,545 of record JBAYPC010000004.1, read on the forward strand.
TTCCACAGAGACCATGGAGTTCTCCTACATCCTTCCCCACATGCAGTACGTCATGCTCCAGGACATCCGCCGTGATCCCGCCTTCCGCCGCGACGTTCAGACACTAAACGCCGACCTCCTGAAAAGCATTTCCGACACCCTCACCCACGCCCCAGCGGCCCAACGCCCAGCCCCAGTACAACACGGCTCCGCAGCCCAACACGACACCGCAGCCAAAGACGGCCCCGCAGGGCAACAGAGCGTCACCGCCCAAGAACGGTTCGGCCTCGCCCACGTCACCGCCCTGACCGAACAGATCCTCACTAACATCGCCGGAGCGACGGCCACCGCCGAAGCCACTGCGGCCAAAAGCGCCACCCCAGCGGCAGCCTCGGTGCTCCGCCAGTTCGCCCGCCTGGAGTTTCAGCGCCTCCTCTACGAATGATGACTCAAATAGTCAAACCCAGGTCCCCCATCGAAGCCCGTCCTCACTGCCTCTGCCCAACCGTATTGAGCATTCCTTCACATTAAAGGGAAATCCGGCGCAATAAACCGCCCTTCCCGTCGTCAATACTTGCAACATCGTCATTCTCAGGCTATAGTGTCCATAGCAAATCTCCCTAACAAGTCCTTCTGCTCCAGCCCCCATAAAGGGCGGTGCGGACAGAAAATCCTGTTACCAAAGGAAGCGTTATGCCAAAGAATTTTATAACGATCGACGGAAACGAGGCAGCATCACGTATCGCCTACGCGTTCAGTGAAGTTGCCGCTATTTACCCGATCACACCCAGTTCACCCATGGGTGAACACGCAGATGCATGGGCAGCCCAGGGCAAAAAAAACCTCTTCGGGCAGCCTCTCCAAATCGTCGAAATGCAGAGTGAGGCCGGAGCAGCCGGGGCCGTCCACGGCTCTCTGACCGCCGGTGCCATGACAACGACCTATACGGCCAGTCAGGGTCTGCTTCTCATGGTCCCCAACATGTACAAGATCGCCGGGGAGTTACTCCCAACGGTGTTCCACGTGTCGGCACGGTCATTAGCAGCACAATCGCTGTCTATCTTCGGCGACCACTCAGACGTTATGGGCGTTCGTCAGACCGGCTTCGGTCTCATCGCCAGCAATAACGTCCAGGAAGCCCAGGACATTGCAGCCATCGCCCATCTTACCACATTAGAATCACGGATACCCTTCGTGCATTTCTTCGACGGCTTCCGGACCAGCCATTCAATCCAGAAGGTAGAAGAGCTGGACTACGACACCCTCCGGGACCTCCTGGACAACAAGTACGTCGAGGCATTCCGGGAACTCGGTATGCGCCCGGAACGCCCAGCAATGAAAGTGGGCGCCCAGAACCCGGACGTCTACTTCCAGGGCCGCGAGACGGTGAACAACTACTACGCAGCCACCCCGGAAATCGTACGCAAGTACATGAAGGCCTTCGCAAAGAAGACCGGCCGTACCTACGATCTCTTCGAGTACGTCGGAGCCCCCGACGCCGAGACCATCGTCGTCGGTATGGGAAGCGGTATGGACACCGTGAAAGAAACGGTCGAATACCTCGTCAAAAAGGGTGAGAAAGTAGGCGCCGTTATCGTCCGCCTCTACCGTCCCTGGTCCGGTGAAGATCTGCGCAAGGTCATTCCTGCGTCGGTCAAGAAAATCGCCGTACTGGATCGGACCAAAGAACCGGGCGCACCGGGCGAACCGCTCTATCTCGACATCGTTCAGACCATGATGGGCAAGAACGTGACCATAATCGGCGGCCGCTACGGTCTGTCCAGTAAAGAGTTCACCCCGGCCATGTTCAAGGCCGTCTATGACCACGCAAACGCCGGCGGCTTCCATGACTTCACCGTCGGTATCAACGACGACCTCTCCAACAAGAGTATCCCCGTCAAAGACAACATCGACGTCGAGCAGGAAGGCATCGTCCGCTGCAAGTTCTGGGGCTACGGCTCAGACGGAACGGTCAGCGCAAACAAGAACTCCATCAAGATCATCGGTACCGAAACCGACCTCTACGCACAGGCCTACTTCAGCTATGACTCCAACAAGTCCGGCGGTTTCACCGTCAGTCACCTCCGTTTCGGCAAAAAACCGATCCGGTCGGAGTACCTGCTGACAAAGAGTGATTTCATCGCCCTCCACCGGCCCCAGTACATCGGCCGTTTCGACATTCTCGAGGGCATAGCAGACGGCGGCACCTTCCTGATCAACACCACCGAGGCTCCGGAGAACGTCTTTAGCACCTTCACAAAGAAGATGCAGGACGAGATCATCGCTAAAAAAGTGAAGGTCTACGCCGTCGACGCCTTCAAACTGGCCAAAGAAGCGGGCCTGGGCAACCGTATCAACACGGTCATGCAGGTAGCCTTCTTCAAACTGGCAAAGGTCATCGAACCGGACAAGGCAATCGAGCTGGTCAAGAAGTACGTGGAAAAGCAGTTCTTGAAACGAGGCAAAGAAATTGTCGAAATGAACTGGAAGGCCATCGATCTTGCCGTCGACGCCGTACACGAAGTTCCCGTACCAGCCAAGGCAGAGACCTCCGTGGAAGAGACCGTTCTGGTACCCAAAGACGGTACCAACTTCGCCAAAAACATCGTCGAGCCCGTCTGGCGGATGAAAGGTGATGACATCCCCGTCAGCCAAATGCCCATTGACGGCCGCATCCCCACCGGCACCGCCCGGATCGCACACGGCGGACGGCCCGGTCCGGTTATCACCAAATGGGCCTCCAAGAGTGAACTCACAAAAGATATGGACGTCCAGTGGGACGAACCCTACTTCGAGTATCCCGGAAGCTGCATGGGTTGCGGAGAGGTACCCTATATACACCTTATCTCCCAGCTCTACGGTGACCGCATGGTGGTGGCTAACGCCACAGGGTGTTCCTCCATCTACGGTGGTACCTTCCCGGCGGTGCCCTACACCAGCGACAGCAAAGGCTACGGTCCGGTTTGGGCAAACAGCCTCTTTGAAGACAACGCCGAATACGGCTTCGGTATGCGCCTTGCCATCAACAGCAACCGCGACCAGCTTAAGGCCAATGTTGAGGACCTCCTTAACAAAGGTACCAGCGGCGAACTCACTGCAGCCCTTAAGAAGAACCTGGAGCTCTGGAAATCCGTTGGCCGTGATGCCAAGGAAGCAGCCGAAAAGACCCGATCCATCCTCCCGGCGGCACTGAAGAACGCCACTACCGAGACAAAACCGATCATCGCCAAGATACAGGAACTGGGTGACTACTTCGTAGAAAAATCAGTCTGGATCTTTGGTGGAGACGGATGGGCCTATGACATCGGGTACGGTGGTCTGGACCACGTTATGGCGCAGCAGAAAAACGTCAACGTCCTGGTTGTGGACACCGAGGTCTACTCCAACACCGGCGGTCAGGCTTCCAAGTCTACCCCCCGTGGTGCTATTGCCAAGTTTGCCGCAGACGGTAAAAAGACGGGTAAGAAAAACCTCGGTCTCATGATGACAACGTATGGTCACGTCTACGTGGCAAGCATCAACATGGCCCAAAGCCGTGACCAGGTGCTCCAGGCAATCGTAGAGGCCGAAGCGTACGATGGACCGTCCATCATCCTGGCGTACAGCCCCTGTATCGCCCACGGATATGACATGAAGATCTCGGTAAAACAGGCCCAGAACGCGGCCCAGTCGGGGTACTGGCCCATGTACCGGTACAACCCCGCCAACGAGCTCGTCGGAAAGGACCCCTTTGTATGGGAGAGTCCCGAAAAGACGGTAGACTTCAAAGTCTACACCGGCGCAGAAATCCGTTATCGGGCCCTGGAACTTGCCAATCCTGAAGAAGCCGAACGCCTCCAGCGTCTGGCCAAAGAGGACAACAAGCGCCGCTTTGAAGACCTGAAGAAGCTGGCCGAAGAAAACTAACAGGCAGCATCTTTGACACAGCCCTCGCGGCTGTGGTCCATATCCACGGACCACAGCCGCTTTTTTTATTCAACCGGTGCAGCCACCCCTTCTGAATTAAAATCCAGTACAAATCGAGCCCCGGCGGTGTAGCCGACGTCGCAGTACACCGAGCCACCGTGGGCCTCCATGATATCCCACACCAGAGGTAAACCCAGCCCGGTGCCCCGTTCACCGGCCGTACCGATACGGCTCGTCTTCAGCTCATGCCGAAACAGGTTCGGCCAGTCGTCCTCGGACACCCCCGTTCCATCGTCCTCCACCCAGACCGTAAACCCGTCCAGGCCAATACGTATCTCACCGCCTGCAGTCGAGAACTTAACCGCATTGGACATCAGATTAAAAAGAGCCTCCCTGAACAACCCCATATCAACACACAGCGTCGATTCCTCGGGAATATCCACCGACACCGACAGCTTTTTGTCCTTAATTTCCTTGTTCAGACTAAGCACCACCTGTCCCGCAATATGGCGAACCGCAACGTCTTCCAGCAAAACCTCAATCCGGCCCGACTGCAGTCGGTGTATGTTCAGCAGCTGATTCAGCATTTCCACCAGAACGGCTGCCGCCTCGCGAAGATCCTTGATCGTGCTCTTCCACTCATCCTTGCTGAACGAACCCCCCGATCTGTCCAGGAGGTCAAGCATCGTCGAAATCCCCGACATCGGCGACCGGAGGTCGTGAGAGACTAAAGAGAGATAGGTGTCCTTGATACGATTCGCGTTCTCCGCCGCCAGCTGCTGCGCCTTCAGAACCCGCTCCTTATCTTTCCGGTCGGAGATATCCGTCAACGCCACCAGATCATGAATGCGTTGGTCCCGGTAAAGACGAGTCACCGTGGCAAGGACCGGCGTCGTACCACCGGCCCTGTCTGTCACATCCGTTTCAGTGATTACCCCCGGCTGCCCCGGGACAGCACCGATAAAGTCTTCCAGCTTCAACCCAATGAGGGATTCGGCATCCCCATCCGTTACCATCTCGGCAAAGGCCACATTGCAGCGCACAATCACCCCACCATCCGCAAAGATCAGCGGAGTCGGCGCAGCTTCAAAAAGAATGGAAAACGTGTCCCGCTCTTCGGCCAGAATCCGGTTCATCCGCCGAATCTCAAGCTGGTTGGAAACCTGGGCCGCCAGTTTTTCCAGCATCGGAACCAGCTGGTCCGGCACCTTCCGGGGCGTCCGGTCCGCCACACACAGCGTTCCCAGAACATACCCAGACTGCGACCGCAAGGGCACACCGACGTAAAACCTGATCTGCTGGGCCAACCCTTCCGGCGTAACGGGAACATATATCTTTTCTTTGTCCGTGTCGGGAATCGCTACAGGTCGCTCATTCTGAAGGACAAACTGACAGTAGGTCTGCTCCCTGGGTATCTTCCGGGCCGTAAACCCATGAGCCGCCTTGAACCACAACGACGTATCGTCCATAAAACTGACATACGCCATTTCACTGCCGGCCAAATAGGCCGCTATATCCGCGACGTCGTCAAACTCCCGCTCTGAAGGTGTCCCCAGAATATCGTACCGTGCCAGCTCCGCATTTCTCTGCCGTTCGTCCCTGGCAGTCCCACGGTTTCTCGTTTGTTCCACTTCCGGCTCCTGTAAGCTCCATTATAACAGACCTTTCCGTCCCCTTTCAGTCCCGAGCTTTTTTTATTCTTTTTTTATGTTGAACCGGTCGGTTCTGCGGTGCCCGCCCAGTTCAGGGGGGTGTTTTACCGGATCGGTGGGCTGGAAGAAGCGAAATCCCAATGAGATGCGTCGTTGACCAACCGGACTTAGTCTCATAAACTAAGACCATGAAGATCGTCAATACCCATGAGGCAAAAACCCACCTCTCCCGCATTCTCGAAGAGGTGTCCCGGGGAGAGGTGTATATCATCAGTCGCAACGGTGTTCCCATCGCAGAACTCCATCCCCGCGCAACAACCCCACGGACTACGACCGACCCCGTTCTCGCAAATATCTCTATCGACTACAACCCGACGGAAGTCCTGTCGGAGTCAGAGTGGGGCGAAATCGAATGATCGTTCTGGACACCTGCGGATTGCTGTGGCTCGTCCAGGGCAGTGGAGAACTCTCTGATGAAACTCGGCAACGCATCGACGCGGAGCCGATCGTAGGGGTCTCCCCAATAAGCGCATATGAGATTGCTCTGAAGCACCGCGCCGGAAAGCTCCAACTTCCGCTACTCCCTGAAGAGTGGTGGACGGCAGCGTTGCGAAACCACCGCCTCGAAGAAATCACCCTTACAGCGGATATTCTCATGAGTGCGACCCGCCTGCCTCCGATTCACCGAGATCCCGCCGATCGCTTCATCATCGCGACGGCGCTCCAACACAATGCCGCTGTTGTCACCGCGGATACCCGCTTCTCCGAATACGGCGTCCGGACGCTCTTGTAACCGTCGTGTATTTTCTATTTTTATGTTGAACCGGTCGGTTCCGCGGTGCCCGCCCAGTTCAGGGGGGTGTTGTACCGGATCGGGGGGATTCCGGA
>JBAYPC010000005.1:0-22833 GCA_041677905.1 Alkalispirochaeta sp.
ACGACTGGAGACCGCGACCGCCGCGACGGATCAGGGCGTGGATCGTACGCACCGCATCCCCCGCATTTCGTTCTTCCTGCGTGTGAGGAAGCCGATAGACCAGGGACAGCAGCCCCCGCTGCTCAAGTTCCAGATTAAGAACCGTCGCCTCAGCGGTCCTGAGCGGAGAGGACACGGCATCCCGAACCTTTGCAACGGTCTGCAGCGGCCAGAACGCCTCCCAGGCGTCACCGGCGAGGCGTACCAACGTGCGTGATTCGTCGATCCGGGACGTTTCCTGTCGTGTGATCCCGACCCGACATTCCTGGAAACCAAGCCCCTGCAGGGCCGTCTGAAACTGGTACAACGACCGGACCAAGTCTTTGCCGGGCTTACCGGGCTTGCCGGACCTGTCGAGCTTTCGGGACGTCCCGTCTCCCACCCTTTCCCGTTCGCGTACGAGCCACCCGATCCGCACCGCCTGGCCTTCCGGGCTCCCCGCTGCGGCACCCCTATCTGAAGTACGCCATTCGGCGCGGCACACCCACAGCTGCCCCGCTGCTGCCTCCAGGGAAATCTCGCGAGCGTTAACCTCTGAAACCTCCATCGGTCGCCGTCGCGGCCCCAGCACATCGACGGTATGTCCATTTCCCCCCAGACGCCCCGCAAGAAATTCCGGGAAAAGTCGCGGATCGGAAAAACGAAGAACCCCACTCTCCGGCAGCTCGGGGATATATGCGGGAAGACCCAGTCCACCCTCGGCCCGGTACCGCAAGGCCGCCGTTCCGTTCCGCCGCAACAACGCCGCCACCAGCCGGTCCACCCCGTCCGGACTGTACAGTCCGTCCGGATCCAACTCACCGGCTGCCGGAACAAGGTGGATTACACCGGCCCCGGCCCCGGCTAAGGCCCCGGCTAAGGCCCCGGCCAAGGCCCCCACCCCGACACGGAGCCGTCCCGCCTCAATCATTGCCGCAGCGCGTCCCGGAGCGGGAGGCGACACCGCCAATTCAGATCGTCCGTCCGCCGGCGATCCCTGCACACCAGGTTCGTCGGTCCTAGATTTACCTGTTCCACTATTTTGCCCCTGTTTCCGGCCCCTCTTAGCTTTCATAGACCCTCCCAGCATATTCATAATTTGCCGCCAAGACCATGCTAAAGGTCGTGCCCAAGTGGTGACACTCCCGGAACATCGGGTTATCCTTGAACACATGACACCCCGAGACTCCTTTCTGATGGAGTTACGACGAAAAACCACAGCTCACCTGGAACAGCTCATGCACGAAAGTGCGGAGACCTTCGGCCGCTACATCGCCCTGCCCGAGCTGGGCAAAGAGATATACCTTCGCCTGGCCGAACATTTTAACCTGGACGGAGCGCAGGAGATCGCCGGATGCCTGGTGGACCTTTTTTCGGGCGTACTTGACTCTGGAACCGTCATGGTCTCCAAGCGGGAATACCGGGGCATGAGCCTCGTACTGGACGAGTTCGGAGAGGCACTACCCGACGGCCCACGGGCAACCCTTGCCGACCTCGTTACCACCCTTCGCAAAGCGGGACCGTGAACCGGTAACACTCAATTCAGACCGAACACAGCCGATACAGATACCTGAGGAGACGCAGCATTGTACTTTCTACCCCATGACATCAGCAGCATGCTTGCAGACACAGACACAACCGAAATAGATCAGACACTGGATCAGAACATCCGCGACCTGACACCGCGGATCGCCGCCAAGAAAAACGAGTACCGCCATTTCGGCCCCTACTGGTGGTGGGTAAAACCCCTTCTCCGCAAAAGCCCCGGTGCCCGCCGAAGCTGGCTCAAAGGCGGTTACCGGGACCGACACTTCCTGGACAGCCTGGATCCCAACATCCTCGATCCCCACCTCCTGAACCACCCCGGCTTTTCCGCTGGAGACCCGGCCCCCCAGAACACAAACGGACAGGAGACAAACAGAGACCACCAACTCGCCTGGCTCGGCTTCCAGTACTACCACGCCGAAATAGTGGACGACACCCCCGCCGGATTTCACATCGTCCAGACCGGACACCGCCGCGTCCTGGCCTACACCGTCTACGACGCCGACGCCAGCGAACAACTCCCCCTCTTCACCGACCCTGAAAGCAAAGACACCACCGTGACCGAGTTCCTCTCCGACCCAACCAGATACACCGGCAGCGCCTGGTTTCAGCGAGCCGAAGAATACGCCGCCGCCGACACCCCCCACAAAGCCGCCGCCGCCCTTCGCCGGGCCATCCAGCGCGCCATAGACACATCCGACCGCACCCGCGCGTGGATCAGACTGGGCCAACTCTACCAGGACAACAACCACATCCAGAAAGCCCTCTTCTGTTACCACAACGCCTACCAGAAAGACCAGGAAGGGTGGATCCAGGGCCTCATGGCCGACGCCTGGCTCCAGGACAACGACCCCCACCAGGCCCTCCAGTGCTACCAGGCCGCCCTCCAGACCATGCCCGGCAACCCCGAATACCAGGCCGGACTCGAACGCACCCGCCGCCTCCTGACCCAACACGGCCCCGCCCACGGCACATACCAACTCCAGCCCGACCGAATCGCGCGCTAAAACCAGAACCGGGAACTCCCCCCGTTTTCTATCTTTTTTCAGATTGAACGCCGGCGTTGAGGTCGGTCCGCTAGAAGCGGACCGGGCCGCACCCCAAACCGCCCAGGGCACCCCATGGCGGGGGGCCACTCAAGCCCACAGCGATTCCGGGTATTCCCCCCGATCGACAAGCGCCCTGATCCGGGACACCACCTCCGGCCGATCCTCCTGGTAGGTCACCCCAAACCACTCGGAATCACTGCGGAGCACCTTCATCCGCGCTTCCCCCCGCTCTTTCAGCCGGTTCATGGCAAAGGGAATGTAAAACTCACTCTTTGCCTCCCCACCGGACTCCCGCAGAAACGACGCAAACTCCTGCTCAAACTGGACCATCGCCGTCGGCGTAAACCCGAAGAGGTTCATACTCGTCGCCTCCCCGCCGGTAAACTCCGCCCGAAGCGCGCCGGAGTCGTCCAGACTCACCACCCGCTCCCCGTCCCGCCGAAGCTTTGTGTGCTCCACAATAGACTCAAGCCACCCGTCCCGTTCGGAGACGATACCCCGGGACACCGTTCCGTGCTCGGAGAGCGTCCGGTCCAGCCGGTAACCCACCATGGCGTAGTCCGTACCGTCCGGCTCCTGCCCCTTCAGGTACTCCGCCATCGCCGTCAAGGCGGGCCGCCCGTAAAAATCATCGCCGTTGATCACCGCAAACGGTGCATCCATGACCTTCCTTGCCGCCAGTACGGCGTGACACGTCCCCCAAGGCTTCGTCCGTCCCTCAGGGACGTCAAACCCCGGGGGAACATCTTTCACGTCCTGGATCACGTACTCCGCCGGCAGAGTGTCGTCAAACTTGCCGGCAAAGAAGTCCCGCACATCCCCTTCAATCTCCCGACGAACGACAAAAACGACCCGCCCAAAGCCGGCACGGATCGCATCGTAGACCGAGTAGTCGATAATCGCCTCGCCGGCGGGACCCACCGGGTCAATCTGTTTTACCCCGCCGTATCTGCTGCCCATGCCGGCGGCCAGCACCAGTAAAATCGGTTTCATACCCCAAGATTAGCCCACGCCCACCGTTGTGTCACCCCGGTTGTACCGCTATGCTTACCCTACGGAGGAACAGATGCCCAAGTACAACAACCTCGATACGACCCATGCCATTAAGACCCTTACAGAGACAAAACCGTACGACATCACCGCCCTGGATACTCGGCGTATCCGCTCCATGACAACTCCCATTGCAGCGGACCTGACCTACTCGTACGCGACCGCCCCCGTGGACGACGAGATCATCTCGGCCCTGGACGCCCTCGCCAGAGAACAGGAGCTTCTGGAGAAGTACCGCGCCACAGCCGACGGAGAGATCATGAACACCGGCGAAAACCGGCGGGTCCTTCACCACCTGCTGCGCGGTCGGCTGGAAGGCGACGTTATCGCCGACGGCGTCAACCTCCGGAGGTTCTACGAAACACAACGCACCCGGTTCAGCGACTTTGCCGCAGCCGTCCGCACCGGAAAAGAGCGGGGGGCAACGGGAAAACCCTTCACCACGGTGGTGCAGATAGGCATCGGCGGTTCAGATCTTGGCCCCCGGGCGCTCTACCTCGCCCTGAAAGAGTGGGCCCGGGCCGAAAAGATCGCCCCGATTCTGGAGGCGCGCTTCATCTCAAACGTCGATCCCGATGATGCGGCGGCAGTTCTCCACGATCTGGACCTTGAAACGACCCTGTTTATCCTCGTCAGTAAGAGCGGCACCACCCAGGAGACCCTGACCAACGAGCAGTTTCTGCGGGAAGCCGCCTCCCACAGGGCTCCCCACCTGGACATCAGCCGGCACACCGTTGTCGTTACCTCCCAGACCAGCCCCCTTGCAGAAAACAAGAGCTACCGGGAGGCCTTTTTCATAGACGACTACATCGGCGGCCGCTACTCCGCCACCAGCGCCGTCGGCGGCGTCATCCTCAGCCTCGCCTTCGGCCCCGAGGTGTTCCAGCGGATACTCACCGGTGCCCACGACGCGGACACAGCCGCAAAGACCGGTGACATCAGAAAAAACGCCACCCTCATGGACGCCCTGATCGGCGTGTACAACCGGAACATCCTCGGTATGCCCTCTACCGCCGTGCTGCCCTACAGCCAGGCCCTCAGCCGCTTCCCCGCCCACTTACAGCAGCTGGATATGGAATCCAACGGCAAAAGCGTCAATCGGGACGGCCAACCGGTGGCCTACCCCACCGGCCCCGTCGTATTCGGAGAACCCGGCACCAACGGGCAGCACAGCTTCTACCAGCTGCTCCACCAGGGCACCGACGTCGTACCGCTTCAGTTTGTCGGGTTTCTAGCCTCCCAGGCGGGAGAGGACACCCATTTCCAGGGTTCTACCAGCCAGACCAAACTCAACGCCAACCTCGCCGCCCAGATCGTGGCGTTTGCCATGGGCAAACAGAGCGACAACCCCAACAAGAACTTCACCGGCGGGCGCCCATCCACCCTCATCGTCGGCAAACAGCTGACCCCGGAAGCCCTGGGTGCCCTCTTGGCCCACTATGAGAACAAAGTCATGTTTCAGGGCTTTCTGTGGAACATCAACAGCTTTGACCAGGAAGGGGTACAGCTCGGCAAAAAACTGACCACCGAGCTCCTCACAGGTAAACCGAGCGCCCAGTTGTCGGCCTACGCCAGGATGTTGGGCCTTTGACTGCCCCGGCCAAACCGGATGACCCGGCGAAAAATCATTTGACTTTTCGCCCGGGTTAGACGATATTATAGGTAGTTATCAAGGGGCACGGCCCCGCTGGAGGAAGTTCATGAGCGACGTACCGCCGAAAGGGACGGGCTGACACGGAACAGTACAGAGACCGTTTCGGTCAGCCGGACAACGATACTTCTGTTTCACCGCGTAGCGGTGTCAATCGTGGATTCCTGATATACCGTTTTTAAACGGTGCACAATCAATGGAAATTCCAACGGTCGGTATTGAGTACCGGCCGTTTTTTTGCCTACACCCTTTACCCAATGACGCACTCAACCCGATGTCCTTGACGCCCCTACCCGAACGCAATACCCTTTCAAACTGTGAATGTACTAGTCGCCGGCGGAGCCGGTTATATCGGAAGCCACGTTGTGCGGGCCCTTCTTGATGGACACCACAAGGTGTGTGTCTACGACAACCTCTCCAGCGGACTCAGGGAAAACCTGCAGCCTCAGGCTGAGTTTATCTACGGTGATATCCAGGACGGGCTGGCGCTCCGGCGGGCTATGGAAGGGCGTCACGCCGTTGTCCATCTCGCCGCGTTCAAAGCCGCCGGTGAGTCCATGATCGCCCCGGAAAAATACTCAACCAACAACGTGGGTGGTACAATTTCTCTGCTCAACGCCGCCGCCGAAATGGGTATACGGCGGGTGATCTTTTCGTCCAGTGCGGCGGTGTACGGAGAGCCGGAGTACCTCCCCGTTGACGAGGCTCACCCTACCCAACCGGCGAACTACTACGGCTTTACCAAACTGGAAATTGAACGGATCATGGAGTGGTATGACTCACTGCTGGGCATGCGATACGCAGCGCTCCGGTACTTCAACGCCGCCGGTTACGACACAGAGGGGAGAATCACCGGCCTGGAGCAGAATCCGGCTAATCTGCTTCCGGTGATCATGGAAGTAGCCGCAGGCTGGCGCCCCTCCCTTCAGATATTCGGTAATGACTACGAAACCGATGACGGTACGGGAGTCCGTGATTACATCCACGTGTCCGATCTCGCCTCAGGCCACCTGTTGGCCCTCGAAAAGCTCGACCGCGAGGACCGTTCCTTCACGGTAAACCTGGGAAGTGAAACGGGCCTGAGCGTGCAGGAGATTGTAGATGTGGCCCGGTCGATAACCGGTAAGTCCATACCGACGGAGGTAGTTGACCGCAGGCCGGGCGATCCGGCAAAGCTCACCGCTTCCGCCCGGAAAGCGCGAGACGAGCTTGGATGGACGGCCATGTCAAGCGACGTGGACACGCTGGTACGCACCAGTTGGGACGTGTACCAACGCCATATCCAGTGAGGTCATTCAGTGAAATTTACGGCATTTGACCGGGGTCCCTCCCGTTTGGAGTGTGCCCCGGGGCGTATTCAAAACCGGGGCAGTGGTACCCGGTGTTCTCGTAGACCACAATGCTTGGAAGGCGCCGTGTCTTTATCTCAAACAACGTACATCCCCGGGGAAACCGGGGATTCCAGGTGACGGTGAAGTGTTTACACTGCAGACAGTTAGGAGCCCGTTCGGGGAACTTCGCCTCAGTAGCCACAGGGCAACTATACCGTATGAATGCGGATATCTCCATAACACAAAGGAACCGACCCACGTCGTATATGCCAACTAACAGAGTAATCAGTGCACAACACTAGACAGGACAATACCCGGGCAAACCGGTGCTATCTGGTCGCCCCTTTTTCACCGGAACACAGAGACGGCCGTTCCACAAGTGCGGCGCGATCGGTCGCTGCAACCAGCCTTCAGGAACTCGGCCGACTATGCGAAGCCGCCGGCCTTACCAGCGCCGCCGGTGAACTGGTTCATGTCCGCCGTCCCCACCCGGCTCTCTATCTGGGACAGGGACAGGCGGAACGGGTCATTGCCCACGCCGAAGAATACGACGCAGGTGTCATCGTCTTTGACAACACCCTGTCTCCCGTTCACCTCCGCAATTGGGCCCGGGCGGCCCACCGGGAGATCTACGATCGACACGCGGTCATACTGGAAATTTTCTTCCGACGGGCCAAAACCCGGGAATCCCAGCTCCAGGTGGAGCTTGCCCGGGCGAAGTACGCCCAGTCCCACCTCGTCGGGATGTGGCAGCATCTCGGGCGTCAGGAAGGCGGAAGCCGTCTTGCCAGAGGTGAAGGGGAACAGCAGATTGAACTTGATCGGCGGCGTCTGGCACAACGGGTCTTTCGGGCAACTCAGTCCCTGAAGAAAGTCAGCCGGCAGCGGGAACTCCAGCGGCGGGGCCGCGCGGAGTTTTTTCAGGCCACCCTGGTTGGATATACCAACGCCGGCAAGTCTTCGCTGTTAAACGTGCTGACCGGATCGGATGTCCGCGCGGCGAATCAGCTCTTCGCCAGCCTGGACTCCACCACCCGACGACGAACCTTTCCCGACGGTACTACAGTTCTTCTCAGCGATACCGTCGGATTTATCAGTCAGTTGCCGCCGGAGTTGGTCGACGCGTTTCACTCCACTCTGGAGGAGGTTCTGGAAGCCGACCTGCTTTTGATCGTCCTCGATGCCGCCGACCCCAACGCAGAGGAGCAGTTTCGGACAACCATCGGTATTCTCTCAGACATCGGCGCCACGAAAAACCATCGAGTACTGGTCTTGAACAAGACTGATCAGGCAGATCCCGCATCGGTGCATGGTCTGGGTATTCTCGGCCACGGAAGCGGAATCACCGAAGTCATACCGGTGTCGGCTCACACCGGCGAAGGCATCGCCGAACTGGAAGGGTGCCTCAAAAAACACGGAACGGTGTTCTCCGGCGGTCACCTTCCGCCCTACAGTCGGGGCTCGGATGATCCTGCCTCGTAACGCCGCCTCAGTTGCTCTTACCTACATAGACCTGAAGTAGTTGAACCACGTGGAACAGTTGTCGGTACATTCCCGCCATCCGGTCCCTCAGCGGGGTTTCAATGGCGGCATCCAGTTCTTTCCAGTTGGTGATAATCTCGTATTCCCGCCGGTCGATATCCTCGATGAGGGCCTTCAGGTTTTTCCCGATTATGATGAGATTCTGAGCCGCCTCGTTGACCAGCCTGAGGACCTGGGCGTTCACCTTGTCCAGCACGTCCCGGGCGAACTTCTGGGAACTCCGATCCCGGTCGACTACACGTCCAACAGCACGGCGGACCTTCTGTCCAAGCTCCGCCTCTTCAGACAGGCTCTCATCCAGGTTGATGATCTGTTCAGATACGGATAAGACGCCGTGGTATGCATCGGACACCTGCTGGGCCTGCACGTTGGTAACCCATTTACCGCGCACGATAAGCAGATCCTGAACGATCTCCCGGACATCCTTTTTGAAGTAATCCAGTAAATACGCTTTCAGGTAGTTCATCGCCTCGACGTATGCGTACCCTCCGCCCTCAATTCGTTGAAACTGGACGTTGGCTTTGTCGGTGTAGTTCTTGGTTCGGGCGACGACAGTCGTCCCGAAAACCTGTTTCACCAACTGTTCTATTCTCGAGTCGCGTCTTTCCCTGGAGATTTTCTGGAGCGTCCGTTCGGCATCGATTTTGATTTCGTTCAAATAGGGTTCCACTATCCGGTGCACACCGCCGTCTGCGCGGGGTTCCCAGTACGGGTCTTCCCCTGCATGCCGTACCACGTCACGGAGCACCTGACTCTCTATAACACCGCTCAACGTCTTCCACACCTTGCGCCACTGGTCCCTGTCGACGGTCTCCACATTCCGATAGGCCGCCAAGACGTCAAACACCGCGTCCCAATCGGCATCCTGAGGCAAATGCTCGGCGACATCCAGAAAGTCCCGGATATCGTCCACCACGTATTCGGCGGCAATACCGTCAAATCTCGGCTTATAGGTGAAACTGTCCTCACTGATAGCCGAATCAAACTTCTTGAGGGTGAAGTAGTAATCAAAATGGCAAAACTCCACAAACGCGCGGACATTCCCGTAGAGAACGTTGATCCGTTTCACCTTATTTGCGTCAAAACTGCCGACCAGGTTTATCATGGAGTCCTTGACGTGATCGGCAACCTCTTTCAGGTCACCGGTACGGGTTTTCTCACGGATCACCCGTTGGTCAAGGCTGTCCCGTATCGCCCGCTGCCGCTCGTCCATCAGAGACTCAATGACGACCATTTTCAGAGTACTGCTTGCTTCGGTCGTCTGGACCAGCTGCCGAACCATGGAAATGGACTTGTACAGCTCATAGAGCAGGCGTGCAAAGGGCGCCTGGATTTCTCTACCCCTGGGTTTGTAGAACTTATACCTGTCTTTGGAGAGATTTTTACCGATGGTCTTCAAAGCGCGCTTTTTTTGCCGTTCATCGTCCCCCATTCCAAAGAACAAAGAGATAATACGTTCAAAAAAGCCAAGATCATCGCGGTCGGTTCCGGCTGATGATGCGTTCTGGGATTTTCGTTCCGACACATGACTACATTACGCCATTGCGACCTTTACCGTCAATTCGCTTATGGGCTATAGTTTTACCATGAACAAACTCGCAAGCGACCTCAATGACGCTCTTCAGAACACAGTTGTTGACCGTCAACTCTCCGACCTGGGTCGGCGGATGTACTTTCCCAAAGGTATTGTTGCTCAGGCAGCGGAGGCCAAAAGCAAAGCCACCAAGTACAACGCCACCGTAGGTATGGCCTACGCGAAGGGGTCTCCCATGACTCTTCCGCTTATCTCAGAGCTGACCAGCCCCCTGTCTACGGAGGAATCAGTGGCCTACGCTCCGACCGCCGGCGTTGCCGCCCTCAGGGACGCCTGGAAAGACCAGATTCTCAAGAAGAATCCGGACCTGGCAGGAATTCGAACGACCCGTCCTGCCGTTGTTCCCGGTCTGACCGCCGGAATTGCCGTGGTGGCGGATCTTTTTACCGACGCCGGGGAAACTCTCTTTCTACCGGATCTGTTCTGGGGCAATTACCGCCTCATCTTTGAAGAACGGCGACGGTGCCGCCTTCAGGAGTTTACCTTTTTTAACTCTGAAGGAACGTTCGACCGCACCGCATTTGCGGAAGGAGCCCGTTCAGCGGCTACCGGCGGAAAACTAACGGTTATTCTCAACTTCCCCAATAACCCCGCTGGGTTTACGCCCAGTCGGGAGGACGTTGATTTCATCCGTAAGACCCTGGTTAACCTCGCTGATTCGGTTCCGGTGACGGTCATTTCGGACGATGCGTACTTTGGTCTCTTTTACGATGACGACGCCTACAAACAGTCCCTCTTTACCGTCCTCGCAGATGCCCACCCCAATCTGATGGCCATCAAAATCGACGGTGCGACAAAAGAAGACTTCGTCTGGGGTTTTCGAATCGGTTTTGTCACCGTGGCTTTCAAGGGAATGACCGAAGACCAGGCCAGGGCCGTCGAACAGAAGCTTACCGGGACGATCCGATCAATGGTCAGTAATTCCAGTATGCTGGCCCAGTCTGTCCTTCTCAGAGCGCTGAACCACCCCGATTACGACAAACAGAAGGAAGAGGCGTTTCAGCTGCTTTCGGGCCGTTTCACTACCCTCAAAGAGATCATCGCCAACAAAGAGAAAGACAAGCTGGCTCCCGGATTACAGCCCATGCCCTGTAACAGCGGCTATTTCATGAGTTTCCGCTGCAACGGCTTCAGTGCAGAGGCTCTCCGCCTTGCGTTGCTGGAAGACGGAGTAGGCGTTATTTCCGTGAAAGACCAGTTTCTACGGGTAGCCTTTGCCGGAGTAGACCGGGAACTATTACCCGGACTCTTCGACGATGTGTTCAAGGCAGCCGATAAATTTCGGTAGACCCGTTGGGTAACATCGAAGGCCGCCGGTAATGCGCCGCCCTTTGCTTCTCCTCTCCCTTGCAGCTTCGGCGGTGCTCCTATCATGCGCCGCCGTCGCTCCGGACCCACTGGTGGTCTGGAGCAACGTCACCGATGTGGCCTATGCAGTAGAACGGTACAACCTGGAAGATGATCGGCCCGTTCACTTCCGGTTTGTTCCGGACCTCGCCCAGGCTCTCACGCAGGAACGGTCCGATGCAGATGTGGTCATCGGCCGGTGGATCAACACACCAATTGTCAACCGCCTGATAATGCCGCCGTCGGACTACCTGCCGCGACAAAAAGGTCGCCTCGACCCACCGTTTCTCACCGCTCTCGCCTTTGGCGACGGCAGCTCTCCCTGGTTACCCCTTTCCTACAACCTTCCGACACTGGTTTTTGCGGTGCGTCAGATCCACGTGGACCAGCCCTTTGCCCTTTCCTTTGCAACGCTTTCGGAGTCGGTCAGGTGGACCAACAGAGAAAAAGGGAGCGAACCACCCGTCTTTGCCCCATACGCCGACAACACCGGATTGTACGCAGTGTATCGAAGCCTCGGATTCGCCGTCACTGTAGATACCGGAGGGTCACCGGTGTGGTCTTCTTCTGTTCTGTCTGATGCCGTGGAATCGGTCCGAACCTGGCAGTCACAGGAGTTCGGAAGTGCCGAAGACGAGGGTCGTTACATTGCGCGGTACCTCTATGATCCGCCGTTTCGTCAGATCGACAATGGACGAGTAGGTTTTTTCTACGGCAGCAGTCAATCCGTGTTCAACTGGTCCTTTCTTGGAGATCGAAGTTATGATTTCCGATGGCTTGCCCGGAACGACAGGAGACTTGTGGTAAACGAAAATGTCGTCTATGGCGGTATTCTCTCAGATACGACGCAGAAGGACCGGGCCGTACAGTTTCTTTCATGGCTCACCACACCGGCAGTTCAGGTAGATTTGACGGCGGGAAAGATCGCCGCAGGCATCGACACGTTCGGTTTTTTAGAGGGGTTTTCTACCATTCCAGATGTAAATACCGAACTGTCACAGGAAGTCTATCCACGTCTGCGCGGTCGGGTTCCCTCTCCGGGAATCCTGGTTGTGCCCGGTATGCTCCCTCGATACTGGAACGAAGCTGTTGATCAGGTAGTGGCCCCGTTTCTCGCGTCACCAGGCCGCGCCGAAGACCTTTCGTCCAGACTTGATCGCTGGTACCGCCAGCGGGGCGACTGATTCACCGGCTCAACCTTGCGGGTCTACCGTCACCGTGCTGTCACATACTGTCACATGCTGTCGACGTGGCAGATTTGACACAACCAGGAAGTGCTTCTACACTGACAGGGAATAAAATAATCTCTTTCTATGGAGGTGCCGTATGGCAACAGTTGAGCTAAAGAACATCAACAAGGTGTACGACAACGGTTTTCACGCCGTCAAAGATGCTAACATAAGCATCAAAGACCGTGAATTCGTCGTCCTTGTCGGTCCGTCGGGGTGTGGAAAAACCACGACCCTTCGCATGGTGGCCGGTCTTGAGGACATCAGCAGCGGAGACATGATGATCGACGACAAGCGCGTCAACGATATTCCGCCGAAAGACCGGGATATCGCGATGGTATTTCAGAACTACGCGCTGTATCCCCACATGACCGTGTACGACAACATGGCCTTCGGACTGAAGATCCGTAAGTTTGACAAGGCGGACATTCAGGCCCGGGTGAATGAAGCGGCAAAAATTCTGGACATCGAGTCCCTGCTGGACCGCAAACCAAAACAACTCTCAGGTGGTCAAAGACAGCGGGTCGCCGTCGGTCGCGCCATTGTACGGCACCCCAAGGTCTTCCTCTTTGACGAGCCGCTGTCCAACCTGGACGCCAAACTCCGTGTCCAGATGCGCGCGGAAATCTCAGGTCTTCACAACCGCCTGCAGGCGACTATGATCTACGTCACCCATGACCAGGTAGAGGCTATGACCATGGCCGACAAGATTGTGGTGCAGAAAGACGGCGTGATCCAGCAGATCGGTGATCCGCTTACGCTGTACAACAAACCGGTCAACCGGTTCGTAGCGGGATTTATCGGTTCTCCGGCAATGAACTTCATGATTGTGAAGATAGTTGAAGAGGGCGGCAAAATCCTCGCCGATGAGGGTAACTTCAAGATCGAACTACAGGGGAAAGTGGCCGAAGTGGCCAAAAAGCATGTCGGCAACGATCTGGTTTTTGGAATTCGACCGGAAGACATGGAGTTTGCGCCGGATGCCAAGGATGGAACGTGTATCGTCAGTACCATAGAGGTCGTTGAACCCCTCGGTGCAGAGATCGATATCTACGTTTCAACGGGAAGTCATCAGATCATCGCCCGTATTCCACCGACATCAAAGGCCGCCGTCGGCGATCCGGTGCGGTTGGTGCCTGATCAGGAACGTGTCGTTCTGTTCGATATGGAAACCGAACAGGCCCTCAACGTAGAGGTCGAACAGTTTAAGCAATAAAAAAGTTACCGAAACGAGCAACGGCAGGGCTGCTCCCCTTGGGGGCGGCCCTTTTTGTTGCAGGGTCCTTCAGAATCAGATCACAATCCGCCGCCGTCCCCTGAAGGCGCCGATGCTCCCGGAGGCAATGGTGCCCTCCGAGGCAGCGGCGGTTCAAAACGGTATCCTCCCAGAATGCGCAGCGCTTCTCCGATATCTCTCACCACCACATCGGGGTGGCGTACGGCCGGGTCTTTTGAAACTTCCAGAACGCAGAACTGACCGGCTGCGGGAATGACGGAATCCCACAGTCCGACAAGGTCGTCACCGGTCACGGTCCCCGCCCTGGCGTGTGTGAGAACGGTATCGAGACGATTCCGAAGGGCCCGGATAGTGTCGGCAAACTCAGCGTGCTCACGCCGTGTGTGAACAAAGAGTGGTTGAACAAACTCCCGTTCCTGCCCGGCTCCAAGAACGGCGGCTACCTTTCCGGCGTTGAACACATCTATTTGTCCCGATTCAACTGATACCGACACCCCCTGGACAGTACGGTTGATCTGTCCGTCTCCTCTGCCGGATATCACATACGGACCAATGGATACCTTAAAATCCGGTGCACTGAGGTCCTGTCTCTTCCAGGCAACTGTACCAAAGAGCAGTTCCAGCCGCTGGGCGCCAACCACCACAACCTGGGAGTCCGTACCAAGGGTAAGCTGGTGAAAAAACGGTTCAACCGAGTGCAGCTCAACGGGATGCCCCGTAATTTTCAGCCAGTCACCGGCGTAGACGTCGACAAAACTGCGCTCATCTGCCGGAAGGTCAAGAAGATTGGGCCGTTCCGGTGATCCGGGAAAGCCGTGCCGGACAACCCGGACCGACGCCGGAGAGGTACCTTCGCCTTGCGGCGGTCTCACCAACACCAGCTTCAGGGGGCCGTCGGGCAACGGTATGTTCGGCGCCAAGGTAGATGAAGATGGACCCGCTCCGTCATCACTTGAGACCGGCGCCGCCGGCAGCAACAAAAGACCGAACAGCAAAATGAACGTAAGAACGAAGGGAAGAACGAACGGCAGGCCCAGTGACGAGATCAGAGGCTTTGCAACGCCGAACGCTCCGGTGGCAACGGGTCGCTTCATCGTTCTACTCCGATAGGAACCGGCTGCATGATGCTCCGCAGATCCGGGAGAACCTCTGAGAAGCCCTGGGTAACCGTTCGCCAGACCGTTGCGCTTTCCATACAGAGGTACACCGGCGTTTCCGGAAGGACTTCCGCCAGCCGCCGGCGCATAAAACGGTACATCTCCGCCCGCAGCGGCTGAAGATAGCGCATCTTACCGTCGCCTGAAGAGACGAATTCGTGGACAGAATACGGTCTTGCCTCAATGTGGTTCTTCAGACCTGTGGGGTACCGGAGCGTCCCCAGGCTGATCCACTCCGGCCGGACGTCCCTGAATGACTCCAGTAGTTCCGCCACCCCGGCGTAGAGTTCTTTCCACGGGCCCACCCGAATCATAGGGTCAAAATGGAAGGCGAGCCGGTAGCCCCTTTCGGCGGCCCTCCGCGCTGCAGCCAGCCGGTCCCTCAAAGAGGCGGCAACTCCCTCTTCCTGATCAATCACTTCCTGGGGATTCACCGAAAAACCGATGACCGTGTTTCCCTTCGCGCCGGGTGACCCGATATCCGGCAGGTGGTCCACAAAGTCTGTCTTGGTTTTCAATTCAAACCGCAGGTTCTCAATATCCCCAAGCCGTGCAACCAGGTCCTCAGAGATACCAAAGAGCGGATCGTACAGAAGGCTGTCCCCTACCTCGCCTGTGCCGAGCCGTACCGTCCGTTGGGGATTGGAGCGGGCGAGGTCCCTGATACGGGTGATCGTAGATTCACCGGGGAGGTGTATTTCCAGCGTCCGGTTTCGCAGATAGCTCTGCATGATGCAGTACGTGCAGCCCAGGGTGCAGCCAAGGTATACGTTCAGGGTGAGGTAGTTGCAGCACAGGTGACCGTGGGTCCCGGGACATCGGCCAAAATCGCCGCGTTGATCGGGCCGCACAACGATCGTTCGCGCCGTCAGATGTTCCGCTGGTATCGAAGAGATGTCTCCGACCACCACCGATTGAACAGGCAGTACAGCATCGGGCGAACCGTCGGACCGGTACTGCCGGCGCAGCCGATCCTCCACCCGACGCCGAATGGGCGAACTTCCGGTATCTTCGGTCCAGTATATCCGGTCAACGGTCTGAGAGTAATAATCCCACGAGTTTATCAACATGGCCCTCCATTTTCTGAAGTTCTCCGATCCGGCGGGTCAGTTCCCGATCAGACGTAATCCGAAAAGAGACTCCCAGATAGTCTCCTTCGTAGTTGGCAGGAAAATCAACAGTGATTCCTCGCCCTCGGGTAAACTGGTTTCGGAATTCGGTCAATCTGGTTTCCAGATCGGTGACCGTGGGATATCGCAGACGACGCAGCTCTTGAAGGGCATCCCGCCCGGTACGACCGGCCTGTTCTTCGAAAATCTCGTCTGGAGACGTCACTCCGGCCCGAACAAAATCGGCCAGAAAGCGCAGTATCTGCCGCCGTTCGCTGAAAGAAACATCTTTTGTCAGAGTTTCCAGGCGCGGCCACCGCGGTATGAGCGTATCGGGAATGAGCTCGGCAGTGCGGATGTCGATACTCTCCCCGTTAAGGGCATCCTGAAGTACCGGAGCAAGATTCCGGTATCGCTCCAGAAGGTCCGAGATGTCGTGCCGGGAGTCGAGGGCATCCCGGATACTGTCGGAAATACCGATCCCATTCGTCCCGGCGGCGACAACGGTACATACCCGGTCAATTTCATCCCAGCCATATCTCCCTCGCCGGTCTTCGGCGCGGAGGGCCAACTTCACCATCTCTTCGGTGTCCACACTTCCGACGACCGAAAGAATGGGCAGCATGGGGCTGTCCCGCCGCGCCGCCAGTTCGGCCACGAAGGAACGGTAGCGGAACCCCCAGACGACCCGGTATGTACCACCTTCGGCCGGTCCAAGAATCGGCGGCCGTACCATAAGCTGTTCCGGGCCGCATTGGCTGTCGGTACCCCCGTTGTCGGTACCCCCGTTGTCGGTATGGCGGAAAATATCAAAACGGTCGTCCCCTTCCAAAGCGGCGTGAAGTTCACCGGGAGAGACCATCTTCGCTTCTACAACGAGTGATCCGGGTACTATCGATCCAGATTCCATCGACACAGGGTAGCAGCAGGACGACGCGTTGACAACGCCAAACCGTATCCGTACCATTCGCCCATGAAAGTTCATAAGACCCTCCGGGTAGCCCTTGTAGGGTGCGGCACCGTTGGAGGTGCAACAGCGGAAATTCTGCTCCATGAGCGGAAACACCTAATGGAGCGAAGCGGCATCGATATCGAATTGACCGCGATCATCAGCAAGACCTATCGTCACGCCCGGGAGTTGGGACTGCCGGAAGACCTGTTTACGACGGACCTGGATACCGTCCTCGCCGATCCGGAACTCGATGTCGTCATCGAACTGACCGGCGGTATAGACTTTCCCCTGGAACTCATCAAGAAGGCTCTGGACGCGGGCAAGAACGTAGTTACCGCCAACAAGGCCCTTCTTGCTTACCACGGTGCCGAACTCTTTGCATATGCCCGCAGCCGGGGACTGACTATCGGCTTTGAGGCCAGCTCGGCCGGGGGCATACCGATTATCCGGGCCCTTACCGACGGGCTGATAGCCAACCACATCGACGCAATCTACGGCATCGTAAACGGGACGTGCAATTACATCCTGACCGAGATGATTGACAAGGGTCAGAGTTACGCCGAGGCTCTGGCGGAGGCTCAGGCCTCCGGACTTGCAGAGGCGGACCCAAGCCTGGACGTTCAAGGAGGGGACTCGGCCCATAAGCTCGCTATTATGACAAGTCTGGCCTTTGGAACAAAAGTCGACTTTGACGCCATTCCGGTAAGTGGAATAGACAACCTGGACAGCCGGGATGTCGCCTACGGACTGCAGTTGGGGTATGTAGTAAAGCTGTTGGCGGTTGCGTACCGTCTCAACGGCGGTGTTACCACCTGGGTGCGTCCAGCATTTATCGCCAATGAGCATCCTCTGGCCCGGGTAAGCGGCCCATTTAACGCGGTGAGCGTCTACGGCCACAGAACGGGGCATACCCTCTATTACGGCAGAGGGGCCGGTGGCGACCCGACCGCCAGTGCTGTTGTAGCCGATCTCGTTGCGCTGGCTACCGGCACGCTCCCGGCAACCTTTCACACCACCGGTTTCTGGCCCGATCTCAACACCGGTCCGCCCCAGATATCATCAACTCAGACGTCCAGTCGGTACTATTTACGTATCATGGTCCAGGACCGGCCGGGCGTTATGGCACGCATCGCCTCCATACTCGGTGACAACAACATCAGCATCGCAAGTCTGATCCAGAACGAAAAGGCCCGCAAAAATGAGCTGATCCCCGTTGTTATCACCACCCACGTGTGTCAGGAGGAGGCGCTGCAAAAGTCGCTGACAGCGATAGACGCCCTGCCCCAGTGCGGTGAGAAGTCCGTCTTTATCCCGATTGTAGACGAACACCCCGAACGGTGGACCCGGTAGCACCGGAAAGAAAAGTCACATTACGGCGTATACCCATTCAAAAAGGAAGTAACACATGCAGTACCAGGAATTTACGGTCAACCCGCAGATACCGAAAGCGTTAAAACCGCTTGAAAAAATAGCCCACAACCTCTGGCTCAGCTGGAACCATCAGGCCATCGGTCTTTTTACCCGACTGGATTTCGACGCCTGGACGCGAAGCAACCACAATCCGGTGAGGATGCTCGGCATGGTTCCCCAGGAACGGTACGAAAAAATGGCTGCGGATGACTCATACCTGGCAGTCCTGGATCGGGTCAGCAGAACATTCAAATCCTATGTGGCCGGAAAGGACACGTGGTACCACGGAAACCGGAAGAACATCGTTGCCTACTTCTCCATGGAGTACGGTCTGAACGTCAGTCTACCCATCTACTCCGGCGGGCTGGGCGTTCTCTCCGGCGACCACATGAAGTCTGCCAGCGACCTCGGTCTGCCCTTGGTGGGGGTTGGCCTTCTCTACCAACAGGGCTATTTTCGGCAGTATCTGAACGCCGACGGGTTTCAGCAGGAGAGTTATCCTGAGAACGACTGGTACAACATGCCGGTTAACCAGGTTCTTGATGCAAACGGTGACGAGATCAAAATTCAGATTGACTACCCCAATGGGGTGGTATCGGCCCGTATATGGGAGGTGCAGGTCGGTCGAATCAGCCTCTTTCTTCTGGACACCAACATCGATGAAAACAGCGATGCCGATCGGCGCATTACGGCAACCCTGTACGGCGGCGACCGGGAGATGCGGATCAAACAGGAGATACTCCTGGGTATGGGGGGTATCCGTGCCCTTCGCGCCATGGGTATCAACCCCGCCGTCACTCACATGAACGAAGGGCACTCGGCGTTTCTCGGCATTGAACGGATACGGGGACACATCCAAGAGACCGGGATGACCAGACAGGAGGCAATTCAGGCGATCTGGCCGACCAATATCTTTACGACCCACACTCCCGTTCCCGCCGGCAATGAACGGTTTGGTGTCGACATGATGCACAAGTACTTTCATACAATAACCGACGGTACAGGGTTCACCTGGGAAGAGTTTCTCGCCCTGGGCCGCGAAAATCCATCGGATCAGCAGGAACCGTTCTGCATGACCGTTCTGGCGATCCGCCTCAGCGCCTACAACAACGGAGTAAGTAAACTCCACGGAGATGTTTCCCGGAAAATGTGGAAGCAGATATGGCCGGAGCTGCCGGAACAGGAAGTACCGGTCACCCACATTACAAATGGGGTCCACACCCGCAGTTTTCTCAGTCCTGAGATGACCGAACTCCTGGACCGCTATTTTGGGCCCCGTTTCTACGACGAGCCGACCCATATTGAAATCTGGGATCGAATGGACCGGATTTCCGACGAAGAACTCTGGCGAACCCATGAAGCACAGAAGAACAAACTCGTTACCTTTTCCCGGGAGCGGCTGAAGCAGCAGCTTGCCAATCGGGGAGCCACCCGTTCCAAGGTGGTGCACGCCGAAGAGGTGCTTTCACCGTACACCTTTACCATCAGCTTTGCCCGCCGATTTGCCACGTACAAACGGGCTACCCTGCTCTTTCGGGACCCTGAGCGGTTACGCCGCCTGCTGACCGATCCGGAACGGCCGGTGCAGATTATCTTTACCGGAAAGGCCCACCCCCACGATATTCCCGGTAAAAACCTGATCAAGGACATTGTGCACTTCGCCGCGGATCCGGAAATCCGCAGCAGAATTGTCTTTTTGGAGAACTATGACCTGGAGATTGCGAAGCATCTGGTCAGCGGCAGCGACATCTGGCTTAACACGCCCCGGCGGCCTATGGAGGCCAGTGGAACCAGCGGCATGAAGGCCGCCATTAACGGCGTTCTCAACTGTTCCATCCTCGATGGATGGTGGGCCGAAGGGTACGACCCTGAGGTGGGGTTTGCCGTGGGGGCCGGTGAAGAGTACGCCGACGAAGAACTGCAGGATGAAATCGAGAGTAAACTCCTCTACGATTTGCTGGAGCGGGAGATCATTCCAACCTACTATGACCGTGGACGGGACGGTCTTCCCCGGGAGTGGATCCGAAAGATGAAGCTCTCCATGCAGAAGCTGGGCGGTCTTTTTTCAACGAGCCGGATGCTTATGGAGTACTCGGAACAGTTCTATCTGCCGGCGTTGAAAAACCACGAACGTGTTCAGAAAAACGATTTTGCCGTCGCTCGGGAACTGGCCCAGTATGTGGAACGGCTCCAGGGAAACTGGGCTGATGTTTCGGTGTTTGACGTGACCGGCGGGGCCGGCCGGAACTTGAAGGTGGGTGAGAGCTTCTCCGTCGAGTGCCGGGTCAGTCTTGGAGAAATCGATCCGGCGGACGTATCGGTCCAACTGTACACAGGGCAGATTAACGCTGAAGGTGAACTCTACGAACCGCGAATTGTGGATATGAAAACCGAAAGCTCCGATGAACGGGGGGTGATCTACCGTGGGAAAGTCCGTTGTGAAAACGCCGGTCGGCAGGGGTATGCGATCCGGGTCGTCCCCAACCACCGCGAACTGGTACATCGGTATATACCGGGCCTGCTCCGCTGGAACGACTAATTTGAGTTAACACCAAGTCGGGATGGCATTTACATCACGTAGGGCCCGATAACGGGATCAAGCAGCACGAACAGAACTACCACGACGATACCGGGGAGAAAATCCCCGGTTTTTATCGTTCGCAACTCCAGCAGATTTATGCCGATCATGACGACCATGGCGCCGCCGACACCGGATATCTCACTGAGCATGAGAGGACTCACGTATGGCGCCAACACACCGGCTAACAGCGTCAGCCCGCCCTGATAGACCAGAATAGGTATAGCCGCGAAACCGACACCGACACCGTAGGCGGTGGTAAGCAGGATCGCCATGAAACCGTCCATGACCGATTTTGTGAATAGAAGGCCGTACTCCTGTTCCACCCCGGCACGAAAAGCCCCGATTATAGTCAGCGCGCCCACACAGAACAGTACCGACGCCACAAGGAAACCCTCGGCAAAATTATGGCTCGTCGCCGGAGCACCCGGCAGGGCGCCCGGAAGAGCGTCACCGTCGGACGGCCTCACCGACGGCTTGGACTGGTAAAACCGCCGTTTCAACCACTCTCCAAAGGCATAAATACGGTCTTCGACGCCCAACGCCGCCCCGATGAGACCGCCAAGGGCGATAGAGAGGACCAGATACAGGGTCCGCTGCGTTTCCAACGCCATGTAAATACCGATCAGGAGTGAGACCACCCCGATTCCAGAAAAGATGGTGTGACGGAACCGTTCTCCGATCGTTTTACCTGAGAACCGGCCCACAACGGTCCCGATAACTACAGCGACGGCATTCACGATTGTTGCGATCATTGTGGGAGTATAACTACCTTGAACCGGCGGTGCAAACGTGGTACTTTTCCGGTGTGAAAGACTTACGGTTTTTGGCGATATTGGTTCTTCTCTTCTCGTTGGGGTTGCTGTTTTCAGCATGTGAATCGGTGCCGGAAGAAATTCCCGAAGATCTCAGCAAGGCTCAGATGTTTCAGCGCGCCCAGGAAGAAATGGATCGGGGCAACTTCGAAAGTGCCCAGCGCTACTATGAGGAGTTTATACGCCGCAATCCCGATGACCAGGGGAGTATCACCGAAGCGGAATATGAAATTGCCTTTATCGCCTACAAACAGGAAGACTACGAAGCGGCCAAAGAGCTTTTTACCGATTTGCTGGATAAATACGACGTGGATAGCACGGCAACTCTGCCCGAATGGCCCCGCATCCTCTCCCAGCGGCTGCTCTTAGTCGTTGAAGAACGGCTGGAAGAGGAGAATGCGCCTCTTATACGCACCAATCTTGATCAGAAAGAGCCTGAAACAGCTGAAGAGTAGAGGGCTATATCTGTGCGGGTTGGACGGCTTGAAGCACTAAAGATAGTCAAAGACGGAACGCACCGATTCAATGAGAGCCTGGCCCGATTTCGGGAGGTCTTTGAACGGGAGCCGTCGGTCATTGTCAGCGCGCCGGGACGAAGCGAAATCATAGGGAACCACACCGACCACAACAACGGCCGTGTGGTTGCCGCAGCGATCGACCTGGACACCTTAGTGTTGGCCGCCCCCTCGGAGAGCGGCGTGTCACGTCTGGTATCAAAGGGGTGGGACAGCGTCTTTTCCGTCGATCCCGGTCAGGATCGTTCAAGTGACGGGAGTGATACCGAACGGCTCATGCGAGGCGTTGCCGTTGGCCTGGAACGGGCCGGATACGCCGCCCCGGCCTACGACGCCGTTCTCGACAGCCGGGTCCTTCCTGGAAGTGGTCTAAGCTCATCGGCAGCCCTGGAGATGTCCCTGTCGGGTATACACGAGGCACTTTCCGGGACTGATGTACCTCCGGTAGAACGGGCGAGAATCGGTCGGTACGCAGAAAATGAGTATATCCACAAGCCCTGCGGCCTTATGGACCAGATGGCCGCCTCCATCGGCGGATGTGTGGCCATAGATTTTTCCGGCGCTGAGGACGTCCGCTATCACCCGTTGGCGCTGGACTTCCGCCGGACCAACCACCAGCTGGCAATTGTAGATACCGGCGGCAGTCACGCCAACCTGACGGATCAATACGCCGCCATTCCCCGTGAGATGAAGGCCCTGGCAGC
>JBAYPC010000006.1:0-21934 GCA_041677905.1 Alkalispirochaeta sp.
ACATCCTGTATGTGTTGTTTACCCAGGCAGTCTTTGTTTTTGGTCGAGGCGGACGATCTTCTCAGCATCTTTTCCGCCTCACCATCCTGCCTTCTGACTATATATAAGCATAAAGCGTGCCAACTTTGTAAACTTAACTAAAATATTATATAAGTTGTTATATTATAAGGAATTAAACCAACTTTGTACAGAGTGCGTATCGCGTGCTCGGGATGGAATCTCGATCACACGCCGCGCGCTATTGACTCCATGTATCAAAATAGCTCAACACAGTGTGTCAAAAAGATACAATTATCTCTGGCAGCGCACTTTAAAGGTGCGTCAACGTGAAACACGTGGTACCATGTACCGTCATGCCGATCATTTTTTATGACCTTGAAACCTTCGGATTGTCTCCTGCCCACGACCGGATTGCCGAATTTGCCGGTATTTTAACTGATGATTCCCTGGAACTTCTGGAGCAGCCGTATGAACTGCGGTGTCTTCCTCCTCCGGACTACCTTGCCCAACCGGAAGCGTCCCTGACCACCGGCATAACTCCCCAGATGGCCCTTCAGACGGGGCTGGCCGAACCCGATTTTGCCCGCAAGGTGTATCACTGGTTCACCGCTCATTCAGATACGCTGATACTCGGGTACAACAACGTCTCTTTTGACGATGAGTTTATTCGGCACCTCTTTTACCGGACGTTCATGGAACCGTACGGTTGGCATTTCCGTAACGGTAACCGTCGAATGGATCTTTTCACGGTGATGCCTGCCATTTTCGATTTCCACCGGGAGACGCTGTCATGGCCTCGGACCGAAACGGGTGCGCCCGATTTTCGTCTGGAAGCACTCGCCACAGCCAATGACGCCCTCGGCGGTACCAGCCATGAGGCGTTGGCGGATACGTTTGCTCTGAGGAATATTACAAAACTCATAGTTGACCGTGCGCCGGATGTCTGGTGTTCACTCCCTACTTTTTTCGATAAAAACACGGTCGAACGACGGTTGGACCACGCCTTCCGTAACGGGCTCGTCGTTATTTATTCGTCGGCTCGGTTTCGCAGTGAGAATCGCGCGTCCTCGTTCTTTACCGTTCTTGGACGGGAACCGGGACCCGCCGGGCAATGGTGGTTGCTTGATGTCTCCCGGCCGGCGAAGGAGCTTCTGGACATGGAACCGGAAGACGTTTTTTCTCGCTGGTTTTCCCGGGAACGTCCGGAGCCGTTCCGGTTATTGCAACGGGTCAATCCGCGTCGGTTTCCCTGTGTTCTACCGGTAGGGAAACTGCAAGAAAAACGGATGGAAGAACTTGGGTTACCCCGGGAGCTTGTTTCCCGGAATATCGATCTTGCTGAAGGCGCCGGTATAGCCGGCTGGGCCAGACGCCTGGTCGACTGTTTTTCTGAAAACAAAGCGGCTGATGTTCCGGTGCCTCCCGATGCGACGACATCCTCCGATCCGATGGCCTCACCTGGTTGGTCGCAACGTGATGTGGACGGCAGACTTTACGACGGATTTCTTCCTGATAGTGACCGTGCTCAGGTTGCAGGAATTGAAGATATGTCCACACCGGAAATCGCCGGTTTGGTCAGGACCGCGAGTTTCACTGACGACCGGTATCAGCTTCTTGCGCGCCGTTATATCGGCCGATATACACCGGGACGGTTGTCTTCAGAGGAACGCCACAGTTTTCGGTTGGACGCGGCGTCTCGCCTGGACGTTCTTCGATTCGATGAAGCGTGGAATCAGGCGATCGCAGATATGGCAAATGATCCGGAAACGTCATTTCGTAGCCGGACCAAAAAGCGGAAAATTCTAAGCGATCTGAAAGACCATAGAAACAGCGTCGTTCGGCGAATGGGCCTGGAAGAGAAATACGGGACACTTCAATAAGGATGACACTTCAATAGGGATGGCGCTTCAATAGGGATGCTTGCGGAACCGGTTATACTTCCTGCCGAGTAATACCGATGTACCGTGGTTTCAAACCGGGGCGGAAGTCAACTTCTTCAGCGGTGTTGTAGTGCCAACGGTAATCAAAGACATTCAGAGGATCTTCTACCGGCTGAAGTCCGATGGTGAGAACGTGAAAACGAACCCAGCCTCTGCTCTGGAGGCGGTTGATCCGGATCCGGTGGTCCGGGCCGATTTTGGGAAAATGTATATCGCTGATTATGAGGATGTCCGCCGTATCTGAGCCTTGTTCAGGGCGATTTTCCAGGCGCTCCAGTGCTTCAGCAAGAGCCGGTGAGACATCCGCGCCGCCGTAGCCTGGCGGTGCAAGGATCTCTGCTAATGCCATAACCGGTTCCGGGGTGACCCGTACCGGTGCCGGGGCGGAAACGCTGTTAATTTCTGTTTCTCTGTTTTCCTCTGGTATACCTGTATCCGTCGGAAAAGACGCCACATGAATGGTGTGATGTACGCCGATGACGTGGACCGGTCTTACTTGCCGGAGAGCTTCACGAACACATGCGAGAGCGGCCACACCGGCGATGCTACCGGCCGTGTCCTGCATTGAACCGCTGGTGTCCACGCAGACGTACAACGGCCCGAGTTTCTGCAGAGCGGTAACGTGTTGCCATTTCTCGTATTTTTTTACAAAACGGTTCGTTTTTCGTCGTTGAGAATGGAGGCCAAGGATATCCCGTTCGATGAGTTTGTGCAGAAAAAGGTCTTCGGTTTCAGGATATGCGAGAAGGGCAAGTTCCGATGGCAGTGCAAGAAGCGGTGATGCCGTTCGAACCAGACCGTCAACGTCACCGTAGCCGTTTTCCTCTTCTTTCTCCAGGATGCGTTCTTCGACCCGTCGTTGCCAGATCATGCGTTCCGGGAGCGGATCGACTCCACGAACCAGGCGATGTACCAGGGCGGCGAGGTCGTCTTCCTCATCAAGACGGTCTGCCGGTGCCTCAAAACGGTCCCAGTCAATTTCTTCCCAGGCATTTTCAAATATGTTCCACGTACCGGGTACTTTGAACACTGCGGCAATACGTTCCGATGTCGTCGCTATTGTGGGTATCGTTTCATTGAGATGATCAGCCAGTGGTGTAATCACCAGTCGTAAAGCCCGTTCGAGCTGGATATTTCGACGCTCCCGACGCAACTGATCGCGGTGTTCAAGGAGGTTTCTGACAATCGCTTCCCGAACGTGTACATCTGATGTCGCTTCGATGCTGTTCTGTCCTTGCCTCCAAAAACGGCTGCCTTCCGGCCACCAGCGCCGGAGTAAGGCGGCAAGAATGGACGGTGCTTCCAAGGCTGCACGGGATATCTCATCGTCCCTTTCGCCGTTGGTTTCAGTATTGAGGAGAAGCTGGTGCCATAAGCGGGAAAACCAGCTTCCAAGAGATCGGGCCATCTGATCTGCCAGGTCTTCGGTGACGGCCCGGAGCGTGTCCGACCGAATCAAACTGTAAAAGTGCACAAGACTTCGGGCAAGGGGGCGAGGCAGATCGATAGCAGTTGAAGCAGCGGGGCGTTTGTTGGTCGGGGGAGTCGAGAAAAAAGCGAAGAGCTCCCGATAGAGAAGAGCGTCCTCAGGGGTATGGCGATCAGCGCTATCCAAGTTCGGCAATTGCTTCGTCGACATCGGCTTTGATCAAAGACAGCTCCGCTGCAACCGCATCCAGACTCCGTACGACAAATTCCGCATGGCTTCGATGTACAAAAAGATGGTGAAGAGCTTCTCCGCTGGACGAATCACGGTACTGGATCGCCCGGTCCTCGATTTCACAGACTCGTTCAAGGAACGTCACGAGTTTATTGCGCAAATCCATTTTTTCCGCATCCGTGAGAGTTCTATGATCGCGAATAGTCTTGGTAATCGTCTCGTGTTCAAGGTCAAATGTCACGCCGTCGATTTCTATTGACCCAGGTCCGGCACGCCGGATCTGAAAGCGGTCGGAGTAGGCGTATTCGTCCTCTTCTCCGTAAAAAAAGAGATCTGTTTCCTGGGACTCGTCGTCCCGCAGATTCTGAAAATCCCCGATCCAGATCAACGAGAGGTGGTCGTCTACAAAATCGGTGACGCGGTAGTACTCCCCGCGATAGGGCACCGGTGCGTCGATCCGATCTGTACGTGGCGTGCTTCGGGAGCGGTCCGCGTCAACCAGCAGCTTTTGCAGTTCTTCCCGCAGCACCTGGGGATCAAACAGACCGGAACTGAAAAATCGTCGTATAGCTTCAGCCACCACGGTTCTGATCGTCTCCTGTTCGTCCTCTTTGGACCAGAGACAGTGTTGCAACAAGAGGCAGTCTATAGCGTCGACGGCGCTTCTGTCGTTGAGGAACGCGCTTGCTCGGAGGAGCCGTGACGCCTGCTTCCACCGCCGGTCACTTACAACAATCTCTGTACTTTCGTCCTCCCGGGTCATGCTGTTGTGCCGGTTTATACGCTCTCTGACGTCATAGATCAGTTCTTCGATCTCGTCGGGGATGGTGACGGCCGATATTTTATCGTGCCACTCATCAAGCTCGTCCATGGTGATTTTATCTGCTGCAGTAACGGGGTCGTCGTTTTCATCGTCAGTTTGTGCGATAAGGTTCCTGAATGCCTCCCGGGACGTCACCGGTTTTACGGGAAGTCTGAGAAGGAACCGGTCCCACAGGTTTTCCAGTGCCGCGTCATCCGGAGCAGGTGTTCCTGACGCAGCGATTACCGTGCGCAGGGGGATGACAATTTCTTCACTGCCGTTTCTGAAGCGGTGCTCATTGATGGCCGTCAAAAGGCTGTTGAGGATAGGAGACGATGCATTCCATATCTCATCGAGGAAGACGATATGTGCATCCGGTAAAAAACCTTCGATTACACGCTCAAACTTGTCGGCGTCCTTCATGCTGGTGATGGAAACCGGTCCGAATATCTCTTCAGGGGTGGTAAACCGGCCGAGCAGGTACTCAAAGCTTCGAGAATCACGAAACGCGGCGGCGATCCTGCGTGCCAGCATACTCTTCGCAACGCCGGGAGGACCAAAGAGGAATACGTTTTGTTCGGCTACTGCGGCGAGAAGTGTGAGACGAATGAGCCCCTCTTTTTCATGGAGCCCCGTCCCGAGTTCAACGATCAGGCGCTGAATACGTTGGGAGAGCATACTGTATGCTTTCGTTTTCTTGGCGGCCTGTCAAGTCTGTGCTCAAGTTCTCAAGTTCTCAAGTTCGCGGCCAGGTTCGGTTTTGGCAGTAGGAGTAGTAGGAGTAGTAGGAGTAGTAGCAGTAGTAGTGACGGTTGATCTACGGTAGCATTGACTCTATGAAGCACAACAAAAAGGATGAACATCTCCATTGGAGGGAAATAGGCAGTGAGACGGTACTGGATGCCCATATTTTTTCGGTGATTCGCAGCCGACGACAGGCTTCCGACGGCAGGACGGCAGACTACTACACGATGGAAACACCCGACTGGGCCAACGTCGTCGCATTAACCGGAAATTCGAGGGAAGAGTGTTTTATCATGGTGAGGCAGTTCCGGCACGGTAACATGAAAGTCTGTTTAGAATTCCCTGGAGGGGTAGTTGAGGCCGGTGAAGACCCTGGTGATGCGGTTGCTCGGGAACTTGAGGAAGAGACGGGATATCGTCCGGGAAAGATGACCCTTCTGGGGGCCATTAACCCAAACCCTGCTCTCATGGGAAATCGGTGTTATACCTATCTTGCCGAGGACTGTCGTCCTGTTGCATCTCAGAACCTGGATCCCAACGAGATTATCGATGTGGAATTGGTACACCCGACGGAGTTATTATCAGGCCGGCGGGACGAAGAATTTGACCATGCCATGATGCATGTTGCGTTACGGTTTTACGAAGAATTTCTTCGGAAGAAGGGCGAAAAAACAGGCGCCGGCCGGATTCGAACCGGCGAATGAAGGCTTTGCAGGCCTCTCCCTTACCACTTGGGTACGGCGCCATGTCAGATGGTACTATAGGAAAACAGGTGGAAATTGTAAAGCCCACCGTTGGCCTACGGTTGCGCCGGGCAGGCTGCGAAGGAACGCCGCCGGAAGGAACTCCTCGGGAAGGGGTAGTTTACCGGACCAGCTTTTCAAACCGAGTTACCAACCCGGCAACCCGTTCAAGACTTCCTCGCCAGAAATCCGGCGACTCGATATCGAAGCCGGCCGCAGCTGCTACGGCAACTGCGCTTTCACGTCCCGTTTCCAGAAGCAGAGACCGATAGCGAGAGGCGAAATCGATACCGTCCCGTTCGTACTGGTTGTACAAACCTAAACCGAAGAGCTGCCCGAACGCATAGGGAAAGTTGTAAAAAGCCAGGTCTGCACGGTAGTAATGCCCTTTGACGGCCCACATATACGGGTGAAGTTCATCAAAGTTCATGGCGTCGCCGTAGGTTTTTTTCTGTGCTGTTGTCATGAGGGTGCAGAACTCATCTGCGGACAGCTCTCTGTCGGCCCTCTGCTCCATCACATCGGACTCAAAGTAAAAACGGGAAAGTATGTCGATAATCACCTGACACGCCCCCTGTAGATACTGTTCCAGTACATAAAGCTCCTGATCCGTTCCAGCCACCTCGTCAAGAGTCTGATAAAAGACAAAAGTTTCGTTAAAAATGCTGGCTGTTTCGGCCAGGGTCATGGGGTACCGGCGCTGCAGCGCAGGGAAGTCCCGAAGCAGTTCTGAGTGCCAGGCGTGTCCGAGCTCATGGGCAAGGGTACTCACCCCATCGTAAGAGCCGTCGAAATTGGTGAGAATCCGACTCTCTCCGGCTATGGGAAAGTCGATACAGTAGGCACCACCGACTTTTCCCGACCGAGGTTGGGCGTCAATCCACATCCGTTCACTGGCTGTCTGTACAAAATTACCAATTTGTGGGTCGAAATTACCCAATTTTTTCGAAATGAACTGAATTGCCTCGTC
The DNA here is from genome assembly GCA_041677905.1 of Alkalispirochaeta sp. GTDB lineage: Bacteria > Spirochaetota > Spirochaetia > DSM-27196 > Alkalispirochaetaceae > Alkalispirochaeta. The sequence continues at coordinate 6,860 of JBAYPC010000006.1, forward strand.
GAACGTCCAGGAGGTGATGTTGTCACCTACCGACGCAAAGATATCATAAAAAGAAAGACGCGGCAGATTGAGGATTTTCGCTTTTGCCGTCAGATAACGCCGAAAGAGAGGAAGAGAGCGTTCCATTTCCCCAATGAGGATATCCAGTGCCTTGCGACTGAGCCGGTTTTGTCTGATCGACCGTTCCAGGGTCGAATCCCATCCCCGTCGCTGATTCATGACCACCGTAGCACCTTTTACCCCATTGAGGGCAAAGGCCATTGGCGTTTCTACCGTTCGCCACGCTTCCAGCTCGAGTTGCCACGCCTTTCGGCGGATGCTCCGATCATGATGAAACGCAAGGTTGCGTAGTTCTACTACTGTTTTGCTCGTTTCATTGTCCCAGTCAACGGTGAGACTTGAAGAAAGGGTTTCCTGAAGACGGCTCCACGCATCGGCTCCAGATCGGGCGAGGTCTGCTGCAAGACCTTCCTCGGCTACACTGAGCTGCCGGGACTGGAAAAAGCGTTCTTCCCGCAGGACGTATCGATATTTCGAAAGATCAGTGGGATCAGCGGAATCTTCAAACTCAGGCAGGCTTTCGAGGTCGCATTTCACCGCAGATAGTGCTTCGCGAAATTTCACCGCAAGGCCCGATAGCGGAACGCTCAGTGTTCCTACCGTCGTTATGGCGTTCTGGGCCTGTCGATCTGAGGTGTCAACTGAATAAATTGAATACGAATAGCTTTCCAGGTTCTCGAAGAGATCGGTGCACCGATTGTAAAGCGGCAACGCTGTTCGAAGCCACTGAAGGCTGTCCCGTTCCAAAAGTGAAGTGTCTTCGATAGCAGACTCCGCCTCAGTAATGGCGCGTTTCAGCTCGGCAATATCTTTGGTAAACTCCCGACTGGTTGGTCCCGGATAGATGGTATCCAGGGACCACCGCGGTGCGACACTGTTCATTTCAGACCGTCCATTCCTCATTGGCGTCTTCCCAGTCGGAAATCTCTTCTTTCTGGAAGAACAGACCGATCTCTCTCTCTGCACTCTCAGTTGAGTCGGACGCATGGATAATGTTTTTGGTTGTTACCGCAGCGTAATCTCCCCGGATCGTGCCGGGGAGCGATTCTTCTGTTTTTGTCGCGCCTGCCAGAAGCCGGACCCGGCTTATTGCACTTTCACCGGCGACGATCATCGCCACAACCGGCCCCGAGGTTATATAGGAAATCAGGTCTGCAAAGAAGGGCTTGCCCGTATGTTCCCCATAGTGCTGTTCCGCCAGAGCGTGGGGAATCCGGATCATCTTCAGACCGATGATCTTCAGACCTTTACGCTCGATCCGACTCAAAATCTCTCCAGCGATGCGACGCTGCAGCACCCCCGGTTTCAACATTACATAGGTTTTTTCATATGCCATAGGTCGCCTATTATGCCGCGTCCCTGCAGGTTTGGCAACGCGTTACTCTTCGCGTTGTTCTTTGCACTACTCTTTGACAGTAGTACTCCACCCATTTCAGTAGACTCGGCAGCTCGATACTGCGTAGATGTCGTATCGTGTCACCCGCTCGTTTTCCCCAATACTTACGCGGCCACGGGAACTCGTGTCATGCAGGACGGCGTTGTTGTCGCTATCGAATCCCGTCACGTTCAGTGAGTGGTCATATTTGATCCACTTATTTTTCTTGTCGAACGTTCCTGTCTCGATTCTGGCGGTGATGATGTATCGGGTTGATGGGTCATCGGCTATTGCGGAAATAACCTGATCTATATCTACTTCCTGCGGATCAACGGACACAAGAACCGTTTCGTGGCCCGTTGCCTCCCGGATGATGCGTTCCGTAGAAGCCACGGCTATCAGATTATTGTCCACATAATATCCGTCCGACAGGACCCGGTTGAGACGCCCGGGATCACTGGTACAACGTTTGGAGACCTGATTGATCGCATTCGACAGAGCGGCCAGGGTGCACCCCGCATTTCCTATCGTTTCTTTTCCTTGGAGACCTAGCCGTTTATCGGCCCACGCGCTGTCCTGCTGCAAGTGGTTGCTCCCGATTGGTACGACGTACCGGCCAGTTCTATCCTGAAAGTTAACGGGATCACCTCCGGCAAATTGGAACCAGTCAACCCCGTCGAGGGCTGGGTCAAAAGAGGTGAATATCCCCAGCCCGGGGATGCAAGCCCGGGAACGGGAGATGAGTAAGTCCAGTCCAGGCAGGTGATCAAGTGTACTTACAACGGTGTCGTAGGGGATTGCATCAGGGAGTACACGCGGAACATCGACGGGAGATCCGGGTAGCAGCGGATCCGTTCCTGTGCGATACGGCCGTTCCGGCCCTTTCGTATCGGGCCGGTAGGTCCCTCGTATCGTACCGCGAATATCGCAAAATGGTACGGCGACTTGTTCACCCGACAGGTAGACCAGGGGATGGCCATTTACCCTGATCTCCACTGCATCTACCTTCGGTAAATCATAATCGTTGTCTTTCAGGATTTTTTTAGGCGGTTCATCGTGACGAAATCGGCCTGACTGAAATGACCGGTCAGGTTCGTCCCGTTTCCCGTCGGTCCGACGTACCCAGTACCTGATCACGAATTGTCTTGTACCAATGTTCGCGGTTGTTTCTATACAGTCATACCGTATGCCGGTCGTTTTATTCACATATCGCCAGGGGGCCCCGTCTGTTCTGTGTTCCAGTTCCCAGTGTCCGGTCGGACCGGCGAGGATAAATGGGCGGTCGGTGATTGGGTGATACGCTATCGTTTTATCGTTATAGGACGTCAAACGGCCGAGGGAGTCCCGCTTCAGGGTCGTCTCGGTTATGACGTGTCCCGCGTAGTCCCTCGCTATACTATGATTATAGAGGCGCAGGGGAATACTCGGGATTCGGATAAAGGACGAGATATTTTGCCACGCCTGGGCAATAGCCGTACGATCTACTTGAGAAGCAGGGGTGTCGGGAACGACGGTTTGGGACGGAGATGAACTGCCAAAGCTCCGTCCGACTGCTTCCAGACGCCCCGCATGATCGTAGCCAAATGCCTGCAGGCGACCATCCAGAGTTTGCTCCGTGACGATCTTCGTTGAGCCGTCACGTACATACACCAAACCATCCAGGATCTCTTCAAATCCGCTGGGTCTGCGACGTCGAAAAACACGATTCCCGTGTGGGTCAATGTCAATGGTGATTTCCCCGTCATGAATGATCTGATCGGTTTTCAGCTTGACGTCCCACGTCCGACCCGAGGGAAGTGTGAAAGTCAATACGGCCGAATGATCCGGCCGGGATAAAACCTCAGCTCGGTAGGGGCCGATATCGGCTTCAAACCCGCGTCCTTCCGGGAACCAACGCACGTCCACACGTTGCCCTGCCGGTCTTCCCTGAATAGAGACCGGGCGGCCGGCGGCGTCGCGGGAGATCGATATGTGTCGCTCTTCGGCACCAGCGGTAGTACTCGTTTCCCGTTCCAGACGTCCGTACGGTCCGGTTGTGATAGACCGTCCATGACCGGTAGTGGTGATATCAAGGCGCCGTTGGACCGGGAAGGAGTTGATGTTGAGTGAGGACTCCCCATCGCTCCGGCTTTCGAGATGCCCGAACCGGTTGTAACTGTACGTCCGGGCTTTGCCTTTTGGCGGCTGAAATGAGAGGATCCGCCCTTCGGTATCCCAGCTCAGGTGAAATTTTTCACGGTTGGGGGTTGTAAGTTCACGGATGCGCCCCAGCGGATCCAGTTGTGCCCGCCATGATTCAGTACCGTTTTTGTCACCGGCGTAGGTGACAACAGAAGTGAATCCTGTCCAGTGGTCCGGTTTCTTGCCGGTAAAATCACCACTGAGACGGCCTTCGGGATCGAAATTTCGTTTTACTCTACGCCCGTCGGAATCCCCGTAGTCAACGTGATCCGGATGGTACCGCCACCATTCACGACGCCCGTCGGCGTATTCGTGGGATACACATCGACCCCATCGGTCCCATTCCCATCGTTCCGTTCCGCCTCTACGGTCTCGCCTTGTCACCGGCAACGGACCGGTTTCATAGGAGAACTGTTCGTTTGTCCCATCCTGGTATTCTCGAAAAACCGGTCTGTCATATGGATCCGTCCGTTCCCTGAACACAACGACACCGTCCAGGCGGTGAGTTGTCTCATTTTCGGTGTAATCAATGCGCAGGTCCGTGTCATCGTCCCGGAGAACCCGGACCACTCGACCCAGTGCGTCGTGACGGTACATGGCGGTATTACCCAGAGGATCAACCTTACGGACCCTTCCTCCCGGTAGATAGTGCTCTATGATGCTGCTTCCATCGGGCTGGATCGTTCCGATAAACTGGCCCGTACCGGAGTATACCGTGCGAAACGTAGCGCTTCCAACAGTACGGGCCACAACGCGACCGCTCTCATCGTACCGGTAGGACTCTATTATCCTGTTATTATGATCACGAACATCCTGAAGAAGGCCATGTGAGTCATAGCGGTATATGTGGTCTGTGCCGTCTCGCCGGTTGTGCTGTTGCAGAAGCCCCCCGGGAGTGTACGAATACGTTTCAGAGGACCCATCGTGGTAACGACACTCCAGAACTCGTCCGTCCCGATCTGTGGTCGTCGTCTCGATGATGGTTCCGTCTACTTTGTGAACGGTGACCCGACCTCCTCGTTCAAAAGTGTGACAAACGTCGTGTTCTTCAATTGTCACGGGTCGTCCGCCGTCATCGTAGGTGATTTCCCGGACAACCAGGCCGTTTATGCGATGGCTAACAGGACGACCAAACGTATCGTAGGAAAAGGTCTCTTCCCGCCCGTCACCTCGACGAACCAGGAGAGGGTTTCCCCTTAGATCATAGGTCGTCGACCAGTGTCCACCACGGGACGAAGAGACGTGCCGAATGTCTCTGTTGTGGCCGTCATCCGTGAAGTTGAGCGTCTCTTCGGGCGTGGTAATGGAGAGAACCGTTCCATCCGTATCACGTTGTGCCCGCCAGTGTTCCCCTCTATCCGAGCGAAATGCAACGGGAGCGCCCGTTTTGTGTCGATCGATCCGTATCCATGTACCATCGGTAAACTGTCGCTGGATAACAGCTCCGGCGGCGTCATACACCAGGCGTACATCGTGATCACGGTTATCCCGCTCCCGCGACAGGCGACCGTACTGATCGTATTCTCGTGTGATGATATGCCCGGATGGTTTTTCGACACGGGTAACTCTATAACCGTCCAGTGTATACCGTGTTAGCAGCCCATCCGGATCGCGGTAGATCCGGGTTGACTGGGAAGGGTAGGCGAAGGTCTCGATTCCTCCGGTCGGATACCGTACCGAGACGGTTCTTGGGAATTCGTCTGAAGACCGGTCGTAAGTGACGGCCGTGGTGCTGCCGTCCTGCCGTGTTACACTTGCCAATAGCCCGTCTTTGTACTGTATGGATAATCGCCCCCTGGGGTTGTCGATTTCGGTGGGCCCGTCGGTTGAAAGTGATACTTTGACAGTCTGGTGCGCCGGCAGAGCGATAGAGGCCTCAGTTTTGGTGGAGCTTATGCGGGCCAGGTTGACCGTCCCTGGGGAGCCTTCATCGCCGGGTTCGACAACGAGAGAGATATCTCCGGATCCCGTTCGGCGAATACGTATCGGATCACCGGTACAGCCGGAAATCGCTGTGAGACGACCTTGTTGGTCAAAACGGCGGGTTCGTCCATTCTCGTCGGTCAGCGTCCAGCCGTCTTTTTCGGCTGTGAGCCGATGATACGGCAATGCGGTGGATCGATACTGATTTTGATCTGACTGCTTCGAGAAAACGTGAGGCGTACCGAATTGATCGATAAAGACACAGTGGTCGGTACCCACTTCCATAGTACCAGGATCAGAGCCGGGATAGAGGACCGCGTGATTCCTGTTCTGAGCGATGCGGTATTCTTCCTCTGCCAATCGGAGTCTGTTCTGCAGTGTTTGAATGTGGTCGGTGTAGTCATCCAAGGTGTCGGCTGCTTGGGACCACGTTCCAAGGAAGACTCTCAACGAATCAAGGGTATCGAGGCGTTCCGTCGTACGATCCTGCAGGGACTTTACCTCTAACATCGTAGAGGAAAGGCGATGTGTGGGAACTCCATATTCTACGGCCTTTGACAGGGCCGACTGGATTTGTTCGATAGACTGTCGGCACTGTTGTCCTTGTCGACGGTAGTTATCACGGAGTTCGTCGACGGTGCTGATTATCTCATCAATCGATCCCGGCCTCCCTGGCGTTGCCCGGGCGAGTAAGGTCGTAAGCTTTGAGGTCAGTTCCGTCAGTTCACCCATGGCAAGGGTGTACGTGTCGGTCAGTTCCGGAGGTTTCAGCGCACCCAGAACTATGCGTTGGTCCAGCAGGCTGGACCATCCCCGTCCCCAGGAACTGCGAGCCTTCCGGGTACTGTCGTAATACAGAGAAAGATCCACTGAAATTCCATGGTGGGCAAATACCGGAAACGGAATTGTCGCGAGATAGGCTCCATCGGTCATCCGCACCGGATCTCCGCGCTGGGGACTACGTGACACCCCAAGTTCCTTTTCCAGTTCGCTCCGGGTGTGGGCGGCCGCTGCATATTGGCAATCCCACTGGTCGGAAGATGACCGGAGGACTGCCTCATTGGTAGATCGACCTTTTGCCATGTACATTTTTGCCGGCGTAGTGAGTTCCGAGGACATATCCATTGTTTTGGCAAATAGTTCGGCTGTTGTCGCGTTCCGCATGGCCCGGTCGGCATCATTGACGATTCGCTTCGCCGCCTCGATCTTGGCGAGAATTTGATTGGTTTTTTGGTCGATTTCGGCGACTTCTTCGGGTTCCGGGCCGTTTTTCTTGCGACCGCTCTTGGACGGCGCATCAGGATCGGCCGGCTCGTCCCCGTTATCTGCGGGTTCTCCACCATTTCCATCGGTGCTGCCGCCTGGACTTTTGCTGTCGCCACCGGCGCCGGTACCGCCGGCGGTTTCGCCACCACTCCCAGGTGAGTCAGGAGTGGATGTGTCAGGACCGGGTGATTCGGAACTGGGCGCGTCTGTACTACCACCGCTGTTTCCGCCGCCTGCGCTGCTACCGCCGCTGCTTTGGTTTCCTCCGGCCGGCGTTTTCGGTTGGGCCGGATGAAATGGTCCGTCGTGAAAAACGGCGGCAATCGGTACGGTTACAGTGAGAATAAGCAACAATACCAAAATTTGTTTTGTTCTGTTCATAACAAGTTCTCCAATTTTGAATCATGTGCCGCCCATTTCCCGATATTTCAGAAACGACGGTACCAAAGGTCGAAGAGAAAGCCGTTTTTTCCAGTGAGAGACGGTGCCCAGGGGAGATTTCGAAAAGCAGAATCGACCGCCGAGTTGTCTTCGTCGCGGTTATAAGTGATGTCATGCCCGTCAGGACTTCCAATTTCGTCGAGATGAACGAGATGAAGAAGAATGTCGCCGATTTCGGAAGCCGCGTTGATCCCAACGGCGTCGGCGACCGCACCGAAGGGTATAAAAGCGTCCCCCGGTAGTGTAGGCACAACTACGCTGGCGAGGAGGTTGTTCTGAACCTCGTTCTGTGTTGAAACATTGGTTATTGTGTCCGTTCCGGCGAGGGCCACATTCCGGACCGTATCCGAAAAATTCACCAGATCTTCTGATGAAAACACGACCGGTTCGGCTCCACTTTGAACGAAGGCGCTCTCAGCTGCGGAAACGACACGATTGACGTCGGCCGACCGGCCTGTCTGATCGGTTTCAACCGTGATCTGGGCCCCAAAAAACTGGAGATCCAGACCTTCCGGACCGCGCGGGCCCGACGAGGTGACAATCTCGGATACACAGCCTTTTAGGCCGTACAGCAGTTCTGCCGTTCCTCCATATCCGACATCAAAGACGACAACATCTGTGACCATGTTTTCAGTGGTACCTGCTTCTCCAAATAGGTTGGGCAGGGTGCCGGCGGTGATCAGTCGCCGGTCTTCCGGGCCGCCGCTTCCTATCCCCCTCCACCCTCTACCGTGGGCTGCGATTACCACCACTTCGTGTGCAGCGGGAAACTCCTTGGTGTACCACCCTCGAAGGTCCACCAATGTCTGAGAGTCGAAAAGGTCTCGACCGGACATCCCATCCGGTGAAACCAGAAGAGGTTCGCCACGACGGATGACTTCAACTCGTCCGGTCTGGAGAACGGTGTCGCGAATAACAATGCAGTGAAAGAGGTCTTCCGGTAGCCCGGCCCGCACCAGTTCATCAATATCCCGGGAAATCGGTCCGGAGAGCTCGTTATCGTCCCAGCCGATGTAAACCAGACGCCACGGACGGGCTGACCCGGCGGTCGGTGTCGCATCGGATGAAACGGGGTTATCTGTAGGTATTTGACACGATACAAGAAATGAAGATAGCAGAACCGCTAAAAGTACCCTCATGGTCAGTTTTCCTTTACCGCATAGGGGTAGTAAATCTCTCCGATCGCCTCAGTTCCGTCGCTCAACAGGAAGGAATGAAACCGGATATCCGTCAATGTGATGCCTGCCGGTGGTGTAAACAGAAACGGAGTGGCAAATTCCAGTTTCAGGATCGGTGCAGCTCCAGGAAGTACGGTGCACCGTCGCGACAGCGCCAGTTCCGTCGTAACCGCACCGGAATCATCGAGGTCGTTGCCTTCATCGGTGGAAGCAACCGCGTCTATTCGAAACGCCCGCAGTTCCCGGTCGCTTCCGTTGAATACAGCGACAGATAAAATGTAGTGAAGCGATTTTGTCGGATGCCGACTCAGAAACAGATCACCGACCTTGAAATCGGGTGTTTGCCCTACTGAGGAGGGGAAGGAACACGCCGCGATTGTCCCACTGAGAATAAGAACCCCGAGGACTGGTCCAATGAGGGTGGCCACACGGAAAGGCGTTACCCCACCGGAAGGTCGGCTCATCGTGATGGCTCCAGTAGAATGCCAAGCTGTGTTACCCTGGAGTCGACCGGATCGATTGTGCAGCACCGTTCGTATATGAGGTATGCGTCGTCCAGCGCGTTTGACCGAATATAGGCGATCGCGAGATCGATCAGGCCGTCGAGACTCCAGAGCGATACCCGTGCGAAATGGTGCGGGCTCTGTAGCGTCGCGAAAAAGACGTGCGTTTCGTATCCATCCCTGTGGACAGTTATCCGGTGTTCCCCGCGAGGGACATTGTCCAGCCTGAACCGACCAAAATTATCGGATATCCCCCGGTAACGGCCTGATTTCAGAACTACCCCCGCCAGAGGAGTGCCGTTTTCGTTGTATACCTTGCCCGACAGGACCGCTCCGATGTCGGTTGTGACGGTCGTTGTCGAACACGATACCAGAGATAGGATGGTACAGAACAACAGAAACTTCATCGGGACGGCTCCAGGCACAATACCTCTGCGTCCCATAACCAGTACATCGTTCTACGATCTTCAAACCGGACGTAACCCATCCCACCATCACTCCGGGGCGTTGTTTTTTCAGCACCCGATGAGCCGCTGCGAGGGGGAGAGGTAAACCCAAAAGCCGGAGCCACACCCTCCTGCCAGGTATCACCAGTTTCTCTTAAGACGACTCCCGGCCCGTCGGTAATTTGGGCCTCCACATACCATCTGTGATCCCTTCGTTCCGCCTGGTACCGTAGGGAGCGGGTGTCTCGTTCCAGAAATGCCAGGAGCTCCAAAACATCCTGATCGGGCACACTCCACTGCAGATCGTGTTGAAATCCCCGAGGTGTCCGGATAACACCGTGGGTAATTACCGACGACGAACAGGGTAGTTCGGGGAGCTGGAGCGTCGGCGGCCGTAGGGCGGTCTCACCTGTATCCGTACCCGCATCCGTACCGTTATCCAGACCCCCTCGAAAGTCTGAGGCCGAAGTGACCGCAGACTTTTGGTCGGTCTGAACCGTTATCCGATACACAGTGGCCCCCAGAATTGCCAGGCTCAGTACTATGGGAAGCCCTACCCGTACTTTTTTCTGAAACGTATTTCCATCTCTCATCGAGAAACTCCTTCCAGGTGGATCACAATTTCCCCATCTCCTCGTTCCAGATGAACGTCAAATATCTCGGCAAGATCGGTCAGAATTTCTTTGTCGAATGAAGCGATGTCTTTGGTGTTTACCGGAAATCTCCCGGTCAGCACGAGGCGAGGCCCATCCCGGGAAATGGTATGCACTCGGAACGCCGGGAACGAGCCCATAATGGTAGTGAGGACTTGGCCAAGCCCGTCCTTACCATGCCCGGTCGTCGAAAGAGCCCTTGGGACACCGGGGACGGACACATCGGTTGGAGGCGCATAGACATCTCCCACCGCTTCCTGGGCGAACGTCAGCCGGAGTATCATGGCCACCACGATGCCCACTACCGCCACAAAATCTGCCGGATGAAAGACGGACGAGCGACGCCTCTTTCCCCGCAGACGAACACCACGGGCTTTACCGGAACACCTCATGGCTTTTCCTTCCTCCGGCACTCCTTCGAAGTGGCCGCATTCGGCAAGGCCGTCCCTGGTGACAACGTACCGGTCATATCCCCGGGACGTTTCTGCATACACAACCCCTGACGCGAGAGCCGTCCGGAAGGGGCCGTATCGGTCGAGGGATAAGGCTGGTACAGGTGTACCGATCAGATCCGGCCGGGGAAAACGGGGAAGGGCGACAACCGCCCGCAGGCGACGCAAGTTACGGAAACGGAACTCCGATAGAACACCCGGATGCACCCCGGCTACACCGTTGCGGATGACACGCCGGGTCGGGTGTCTGGGAACCGTTCCTGGCGGCCAGATAATACGGTAAGGATAGACCGGTACTACCGTAAGCCCGCACCACTCTCGGTCCCGGCTCATCGACACGCCCCCGGGAACAGTTCTTCGCCATCAATGACAACGCCGTTCTCAATCAGTGAAATATCCAGTTCGGGGAATCGGTGTTTCAACTCTTCGGCAATTGCCGGAAAAGGAACCGTTTCATTTCCAAGCCGACACGCGTACAAAACGGCCGACGTTCGCTTGCGCTGCAACGAAAGCTCCTCCGACACGGTTCTGCAATTGCGGATGTACGCCGTTAGAAGATCGCCGGTTGCAGCCGTCGCAATGGCCAGAATGGTCATCACGACGACTACTTCGGCGAGAATCCACCCCTCGATCCTCTCTGCCCGGCCCCGTTTGCCCTGGAATAGACTCATTTCCGAAACTCCCTGGATGGAGAAAGCAGATAGGGACGTCCATTGGGACCGGGAGTTTTGTACTGCAAGGTGCTGCCCCAGGCAGAATCACTAACAGGTTCGTCCAGGTACGGCCCGTCCCACCGTGGTGGTACGGGGTGAAGCACCGGCGCGGTCCAAAGGGCATCCAGACCTTGAGATGTCGTAGGGTAATCGCCACAGTCCATCGCATAGGTCTCCAGTGCTATCTGAATGACTTCCATGTACTGTTGGGTTGCCAGAACCTTGGCCCGTTCAATCTGTCGCCCGCCGACGTGGCCTGCCGTCGCGGTCAGGATGAACACAACTGTCATTGAAGTCAGGACCTCAACAAGGGTCCATCCTGGATACCTCTGGACCAGTTTTCCTCTGCTTTTTTTGGACATCACACCAACCCTGTTTCCAGTCGGGAAACCATGTATGGAACGACCACTCGTGCGACCAGCCAGATAACAGCCACACCGGCAAGCCCGACCGATACCGGTTGGGCGGCGCGTTCGAAAGCTGCTGCCTGGCGGAGCATCTCCTCCTGATATCGTTGAATCTCTGTACCGAGACGGTTTTTCAGATCTTTCTCGTCTATGGCGCGAACGAACGCGGTCACGATAGGCTGAGGACAGGTGCCCGTTGCCAGAACGGAACCGGGATCGGATCCGGCCTGGATTGCCTCGTCCAAAAGGGTCGATTTTGGACACGTGCGATGTGCCAGAATGAAGGACAGGCAGTTTCCGCTATCCATGGACCGAACTATCTCGCTGCAGAAATGGTACCAGTCATTCCGGTCTCGGAGCGTCGCAGTGACCGGAACAACAACGATACCGATGAAGATGATGACAATTGTCGAGAGCTCGATGTCGTTTCGAAGTGTCAAGAAAAAGGCCCCAACGTCGTCTCCTGCAGTCGTTCGGATATACGCGGCGACACCAATGACCCCAATCAGGATAACCGTCGGGTAGACCGTCAACGCCAATAACGCGGCCCGGAGTTGACGTCGCAGCATAATAGAGTAGTTCCGCCAGCGGTCTTCCGGTGGGTATTCTAGAGCCATGGGTCTACCTCGATACGGGCATCCAGTGTCAGTGGATCTCCTGACAAGTTCTGAAGACAAATGGCCCGGCTGTACCGACGGACGATATGGGGTGCCATACCCAGAGTAATCAGGCGATCATAGGTTCCCTGCTTGTCTCCGGCGTGAAGGCAGCTGATCACAAGGTGTCCACTGAGAATCGCCTCTTCCAGCTGCTCCGCATGAACTCGGCGCCGTATTTCTCCAAAGGCCAGAATGTCGGGGTCTTGCCGGAGAGCTGCGGCGATAAGATCAGCGTCAAGCGCGCCGTTTTCCCGTCCGATCTGGACAACTCCGGGAATACGATACTCAACAGGGTCCTCCAGGGAGACAATTTTTCTATTGCCTGTGGATAGTCGGGAGAGCAATGCCGCCATTCCGGTTGTTTTACCGCTGCCGGTAGGCCCGACGAATAAAACCAACCCCTCCCTGTAAGAGGCCGCCAATAGAAGGCGCTCAACCAACGGGTCTGGATACCCCAACGCCGTCAGATCACCGACGGACCGATCAAGTATTCTCAGGGCCAGGTAACGTCCGTCTGCGTCCCCGACAACGGCGAGACGTATTCGATACCCCGGAAGCCACGGAAATGTAACGATCCCGTCCTGCGGTGACAGGGGATCCAGAATGTCAAGGTTTGCGCGATGAAGCAGGTGTCGAACAAGGCGTTCCGCGAAGGGGCGATCAAGTACACCGAGGTGGCGCATCGCACCACCGGTCCGGACGCCGATATTCCAGTGGTTTCTATCCCAACGCCACAAGGATATATCGGTACCTCCCGTTTCAACGGTATGGGAGAGGAGCGTCTGTAAGTACTCTTCAATGGGGGTAAGATTATGAGTGCGCTCCTGTGAAAAGAGATCATCCAGCAATTCGTCCGACAGGTGGTCCGGCGCTTCAGGATGGAGGGCGATTCTCGCTTCCGGAGAGTCCTGTCTGATCTGTCGGGGGACAACGGGTTTCCCGTGTACCATTTCGAGACATTTCAAGATCCGCGGATCCGGACTGTTCCAGTAGCCGATATGTACGGCCGTCTCGGTTTCTTCCAGAAGGACGACTCCTGCCTGACGACAGAACTCAGTTCGGTATGTCATAGGCCGTTTCTCCGGAATTCCTGGAGTTCCTGGAGTTGTAACGATTTACGAAAACGGGGGGACCGAGAAGGGTCGGGAAATGCGGAGAGGTAGAGGACAAACTCTGTCTCTTCCGTACGGGCGGTGCTGCCGTTTACCAACCGGCGCAGAAGAGGAACTTTGCCCAACAGCGGAAACCGATGTTCCGCCCGTTCTGCTTCTCGGTGAAGGAGGCCGCCGACAACAACCGGCTCACCGATTTCTACCACCACATTAGTTTCGATCAGTTTTCGTGACGTGGCCGGGGGGTTACCGTTTCCGGTCATATCTGTCCCGTTCTTGGAAATCGTGACGTTGATATCCACCGATATAGTCCGGTCGTCGCGGATTCGCCCGGTTAGCTCAACTATGAGGCCGGTGTCTATTTCCCTGGTTACAGCACGATATCCATCGCTCTCGTCGTTTCCGAGAACATCCCGGTACCGAAAGGTCGATGCGTTTTCCAGCCGGGCCGGTATCCCCTCTCGTCCGTTAATTGTGGTATCAATAAGAAGCCGTGCCGTGTTGTTGTTCAGCTCCTCACTGATGCCCAGGAAAGCCTGGTAGCCCATCGCAGACAGAAGGTCAAACTGGAGGGAGGTGACCCGATCATAATTTGCGGCAATTCCAATCGGTTGAGAAAAAACACTGGCCGTACTTTTGGTTCGGTCAAAAGACGCCTGTATACCGTGCTGACGGGAGTTCCCGTGGTGGTACTGAATGATGCAGATGTCGTAACGGATCTGTCCAAAGGGCCGGTCGATTTTGCCAAGAAGAGTCTGGATGTCACGGTGAAAGCCCGAAGGTCCGTCCAGGACCAGAGTCTGTTCGTCGACGCCGTCAACTCCGGTTACTCCTGGGTAAATAGCCTGAATTCGACGAAGAGCTTCGTCCGGAGGTGTGTACCGACAGCGATAGATGAGTCGGCGCTGTTCTCCGTCCAGGTGGCGGGCATAGCTATCTACGGCCTGGAGGCGGGAAGCGGGAAGGGCGGCACAGATTGTATTGGTATAACCATCTACGCGAAAGGACAAATCGTCGAATCGGACGGCCAGAGATTCGGCTATGCGAGAAGCGCTGTTTCCGGTACACCGGTAGGTGAAGGAACAGACGTCTTCTCGGGAGGCCAGTAGTTCTGCAATCAGTCTTTGTGCTCTGGTGATGTCTTCGGTAAAACCGCAGACGACCGCACGTTCTCCCTCGGGATCGGTCCAGTCGATGGATAGAGCCGGAAACGATGAAAGAACGCTTCGTACGTCCGGTGGTGATAACCCCACCGTCGGGATGACTACCCTTTTTCTGAGGCCGGCGAAGGCGTCTGTTCGACCGGATGACTGGGCCAGGAATAGATTTCCTTCACGACGAATCTGAAGGTTCATTACCGCTTCAATACTTCGGTCCAGTTCCTGCCAATTCGGCGCGGTCAATTCCAGGATATCCCTGGATGAAAGGAAGGGCCCTGCGGCAACCAGAACTGCACCGGATGCGTCGGCACACGCCTGGAGAATGTCGCGATCCGTTGTTTTCCACGCGGACAGATGGATCGTCTGATTGGGCTCCTCGTCTGCTGCAGGTTCTGCAATTTCGACGTGGACGTTGCCGGCGGTTTCTCTGAATCCTGTCTCGTAACCTACACTCGGTTGGTCCAGTCGGTTCCCCTGATCCGGGCGGTCCCCCAAGGGCGGCCCCTTCGGGGCATCGTGAATCAGCACCGAATTCCCCCGGTCGAC